>NZ_JBAWDL010000147.1:0-18105 GCF_049590715.1 Flavobacterium sp. | reverse complement strand
AAAGCTATAATCGATTTTCATAAAAGCAAAGCTGCCAAACCTAAAAAAGGGTCAACCACTTACAAGGAAACGCTAGCCTTATTTGAAAGCGGACTTTCCCCTGAAGCAATTGCTGAAAAAAGAAATTTAAATATTAGCACCATCATGTCTCATTTTGTAAAACTACAGCAAGATGGCGCAAATATTAATTTATATGATTTTATTACAAAAGAAGAAGTTACAAAAATTGCAGAGGCAAAAACAATTCTAGAGAATCCAAATGCTTTAAAACCCTATTTTGATTATTTTGAGGAAGAAATCGGATATGAGAAAATCCGTTTGGCATTAGCAATAATTGAAAAAGAAAATACGTAGTAAAAATAGTAAGTCATGATTCATTCTTTTGCTCCTTATGTTAATTCCAGAACTGAAATATTAATTCTGGGCACCATGCCTGGAATTGCTTCTTTGGAAAAACAAGAATATTACGCCCACAAGCGAAATCACTTTTGGAGAATCATGCACACTCTTTTAGGTGAGTCAATCGTTTTAGAAAATTTTGAAGAAAAAATAAAATTATTGCAATCTCACAATATTGGACTTTGGGATGTTTTACAACATTGCGAACGCAAAGGCAGTTTAGACATTCATATCAAAAACCAAAAAGAAAATGATTTTGAAACCTTATTTCAAAAATATCCTTCCATTCATAAAATAGTTTTTAATGGTAAAGAAAGTCACCGTTATTTTACCAAGAAATTTGGGCAAATAAAAGGCATCACGTATTATGTGATGCCTTCTACAAGTCCAGCTAATACTATGACTTTTGAAAATAAATTAAAAATTTGGTCTACTATTCTAGAATAGTTTATAAATATCTTTCTTCGAATACTTGTTGATGATGCTTTTGATGACCAATGATAATCAAACCTATTGCTCTCACTGAAATTTCATGATTAGAAGCGACTCCAATTCTCTTTAATTGTTCCTCCGAAAAACTCTTAAAAAGAGCCAACGTACTTTGACGAACAATGGATAACTCAGTTAATAGCCCTTGTAAATGTCTATTGTTAGCCTCCGTGTTTTCTGCGTACTCATTTTCATCAAAGCCTGGTAAAGGCGTTTGATCATTCCTTGAAATTCGCAAAGCACGATAACTAAAAATGCGCTCGGTATCAATTATATGTTGAATGATTTCTTTGATTGTCCATTTGCCTTCAGCATAACGAAAATCAAATTTATCCATTGAAATATTTTGTACAAAACGGATAAAAGAATGAAGACTTATTTCTAAGTCTTCATATAAATCTCCATCAGTTGCTGCTTTTATATAAGTAGCATTAAAAACGGAATACTCGTTTTCTAGAATATCAGTTTTCTTCATCATCAAGTATTATGCTGAATTTCTACTTGCATTTGTATTACCAAAAAGAGAACGCATTACGATTTTCTCATATACCTTAATCAAGGCTTCATCCGGTTTATCTGCTTTATTCAATTCATTAATTCTCAACAAAGCATATTGTTGTATTGTTAACAATGGCAACACAATACGTTCTCTAATTTCAATTGAAGCTTTACCGTCAGGATAGTTTTCCATCAATTCAGCATGACCTGCAATTTTCAATAATAAACGTTTGGTATCCAAAAATTCATCATAAATGTTTTGCCAAAACTCACCAAACTCAGGATCTTTTTTCATGTATGCTGTTAATGGAAAAAATGATTTAGCTAATGACATCATACTGTTTTCAAGAAGTGTTCTAAAGAACATTGAATTATCATATAAGGCCTGAACTTTATTCCATTCTCCTGCTTCTTCATAATGCTTCAAAGCTGCACCTACACCGTAAAAACCAGGTACATTCTGTTTTAATTGACTCCAAGAGCCAACAAATGGTATAGCTCTTAAATCTTTAAAATCTAATGATGCTGACTTGTTTCTTTTAGAAGGACGGCTACCAATATTTGTTTTAGCGTAGTACTTCAAAGTACTCATTTTTTCTAAATATGGTATAAATTTAGGATGATTCTTGAAGCTTAAATATTTCTCATATCCTAATTCAGAAACTTGCCCCATCACTTCTTTATCTTCTGGAGATAATATATTCTTACCTTTATTAAATACTTGATTGGTTACACCCGCACTTAATAAATTCTCTAAATTATGACGACAAGAATCTAAGGTTCCAAAATTAGAACTAATAGTTTGTCCTTGAACCGTAATTTGAATTTCTTTGTTTTCAATATTTGGACCTAAAGAAGCATAAAATTTATGTGTTTTTCCTCCTCCACGCGCGGGCGGTCCACCACGTCCATCAAAGAATATCACTTCAACATTATATTTCCTAGAAATTGTAGTCAAAGCTTCTTTGGCTTGGTAAATACTCCAGTTAGCCATCAAATAACCACCATCTTTAGTACCATCAGAGAACCCTAACATAATCGTTTGTATGTTTCCTCTATTTTTCAAATGAGAAGCATACATAGGATTCGTATATAATTTTTCCATAATGTTATGCGCATCTAATAAATCATCAACTGATTCAAAAAGCGGAATAACATCAACTGTTGGCTCTTCCCAATCAGTTAGACGAATCATTGCTAAAGTTTCCATTACATTCAAAGCACTTTCATTATTACTAATAATATAACGATTTGCTCCTTCTTCACCATTTTTAGCTTGAATGACTTTTATTGCCTGTATTGATTCAATAGTCGAACGAGTCATTTCATCTTCAAAATTACCCGAATTCAAATCCCCTTTTGCATTTGACAATACATCAAATTTCTCTGATTCTGATAATTCATAATAATTTTCAGGAAAAACCGAAGGATCATTTTTTTGATAAAAATCAAAAATATCTCTAAATACAGCATCATGAATACGACTATTTTGACGAATATCTAAAGTAGCAAAATAGAAACCAAATAAATTTACATTAATTATCAATGATTCTAATTCGTCTAAATACAAAGATTCATGTTGTTCAACTACTATGTTTTTAATCTTATTCAACTGAGACTTTAATTCATCAAGAGTTATAAAAATTTCCCCTTGAGAATAAAAAACAGATCGGTATAATTTACTTTCTAATTCAGCTATTAAAACATCTACATTAAAGAATGTTAGCTTTCTTTTCAAACGTCTCACCTCCATATAGTAGCATTTCAAAATTGAAGTTCTCAATCTATCGGCTACTTTTAATGTGATTTCAGTCGTTACAAATGGATTTCCATCACGGTCTCCCCCAGGCCAAAAACCTAGCTTAATGATTGGATTATTAACTGTCTCTCCTTCAAAAACATTTTTTTGAAGATAATGAATCATATCACTTGATGTAGGATAAAAAACATTTTCTAAGTACCAAATCAAACTTACCGCCTCGTCAAAAGGATTTGGTTTTTCGTTTTTTATAAAAGGTGTTTTACCTAATTGAGCTAACAATTGCTTAATTCTAAGTAAATCATTTTCTCTAATTGCTTTTGTTAAGTCATTAATGATACCTAATACTGCACCAGGATAAAACTGAGTAGGATGCGCTGTTAAAACAGTTCTAACATTAAAATCTTTTAAAAACTCAACTAATTCATCTTGTCTACCTTTAGCATCTGACTTTTCTTTAATATCTCTTAAAGAACCTCTTCCTTCCATATTGTTTACAACTGGAAAAGCAGCATCTTCAACCGCATCAAATAAAACAATTTGACGCTCAATATATTGAATAAAACGAAACATCAAATCTATTTGTTCTTTCTCATTTGTATTATGCAAGTACTTTTTTGAGAAAAATTCCATTATTTCTTTTGGTGTTTCTTGCTTTTTAAATCCAGTTTCACAAACATCCGTAAACAAAGGCAACATTACACCTGTATTGTCAATGGAATCAAAAGGCAATGTTATAAAAACACTATTATAAATATTGTATTTCGATAAGACATTTTGATTAAAACGTTCAATTTTTGGGAGTGTATACATAAATTATTATCGTTATTTTGGATTGGATTTTATAAAAAAATAACCCCAAGAATTAACTTAAGGTTATATTTAAAATATAAACTTTTAAGCTTTTATTACATGTTTTTAAAGATGGTATGCATCAAACGTTTCTTATCATTGATGCTTTCCTCCAGAGAAATCATGGTTTCTGTTCTGTAAACACCATCAATGTCATCAATCATAAAAATAACATCTTTGGCATGTTTGGTATCTTTTGCTCTAATCTTACAAAAAATATTGAATTTCCCTGTCGTTACAGAAGCAACAGTAACAAAAGGAATTTCATTAATACGCTCTAAAACAAATTTAGTTTGTGAAGTATTATTAAGAAAAACCCCAACGTAAGCAATAAATGAATAACCCAGTTTATCGTAGTCTAAAACTAAAGAAGAGCCCATAATAATTCCAGCATCTTCCATTTTCTTAACGCGAACATGTACAGTTCCAGCCGAAATTAATAACTTTTTAGCAATATCTGTAAAAGGAACCCTTGTATTGTCAATTAACATATCCAAAATCTGATGATCTACTTCATCTAAACGGAATTTACTCATAATTCTTTAATTAATTTTATTAACTCACTTACAAAGTATAAAAATATACATAAAAACGATAAAAAGATATAAAATTTTAAACTTTTATCAATCCGTTAACAAATTTTATGTTATTACCTAAGTTGAAAGATGCTTTTTGGTCTAGTTCTGGGAAATTTTGATAATTATCAGAATAAAGAGCTTCCTCACCATCATAAACACAATGCCCAAAACGTCCTTCTAATTCTCCTATTTCAACAATATAAGCATTAAAAATGATCTTCCCTTCTATCAACTCTTCTTTGTATTGAGCAGCAAAATTCGTTATTTTTTCAATACCATCATAATTTATTTTTATGTTTTTGTATATAAAATCATAAAAAACGGGTTTATTTTGAGGAATATTCAAATAATCATCAATTCCATTAAGAACTACATCGTTTTCGCAAAGTATTGAATAACTTGAGAGTAAAGCCATAAAAACAAACTTTCTAGTTTCTTCTCGCTCGTAATCGCTTTGAAAATGTCCTGCTTCAAATAATAAGGTAGGTACACCCATATATTGAAAAGTGTCTCCAATGCAATTTATATTAAATGAATCATCAAATCGACCGACTTGATTAGGAATATATTGCTGTAATACTGAGTTAATTCCAGCAATTAGCTCCATTGCTTTTAATCTAGATTCATTTACCTCACGTTCTTCATTGTATGATGGTGCCAAAAAGGACATTGTTGCTGGTTTCCCAGAGTCATTTACCCCAAAAATAGTGCGCTGATCATGAAGATTAAAGCAATAATTAGGCTTAAATGATTCAAAAGTTTCACGTAATAACTTACTTTCAGGCTGTGTTAAGTCTTGTGAGTCTCGATTCAAATCAATCTTATTGGCATTTACACGTGTATACAAACGAGCCCCGTCAGGATTTAACATCGGAAGAGCGCAAAACGTAAAACGGTCTAAAAGCTGGTTCGCTAATTCAGATCCGCTTTTTAATACATTAAAAAAATCAAACAAACCTTTTGTAGTGGTACTTTCATTACCATGCATCTGCGACCACAAAAAGATTCTTGTTTTTCCTTTTCCAATTTGATACTTATAAATCGGTTCCCCTAAAACAGATTGACCAATAATTGATAATTCATTATTGGTATTTAATTTTTTTAAAAGTGGCACTACAGCATCTAAAGTAAGATACCTGCCTGATATAGATTGTTCTTTATTTTCAATGAACAATTGTTCTAAATTCATAGTATATTATTTAATTTACAAAAGTAAACATCTTTATTTTTACAATTGTAAATCGAAAATAAAACAGAATTATTATAATTGTAAACACAAATTTAAAAGTTTAAATAGGTTTTTAATACAGCCTTATTGACAAATGTTACTCATTAATATTTTATTTATTAAATAACTGTTATTCAGATAATAAAGACCTATTAATTAAATTAAAAAATGATGGTTATTTTAGTAAATTAATAAATTTACACTTGTAATATTGTGTATTAATCTAATATTAGTTACATTTGTAAATAGTACATTTTAAACAGTAATTTACAATGGTAAACATAGACGATTTTATAAAAAGACTAGAAATCATACTCGATTATTACAGTCTCAATGCCTCTGCATTTGCTGATAAAATAGGCGTACAACGCTCTAGCCTATCCCACTTGCTTTCGGGAAGAAATAAGCCTAGCTTAGACTTTGTTCTTAAGATACTTGAGGAATTTCCTGAAATTGATTTGTACTGGATATTAAACGGAAAAGGACAATTCCCTAAAAGTGATGAAGAATCTTTAGGTTTTGAAAATAAGTTAAATGATGTTTCAAATAACAATCCCACTACCACATTTAGTAATACTAATGAACCGAATGATTTGTTTTCAGAACCAAGCGTATCTATGGAAGAAAAAACAGCTCTTGCAAAAGAAACAGTACAAGAACATACGATTCCTAATTTATTAGCTTCTGATGTAGAAAAAATTATATTCTTTTACAAAGACGGGACTTTCAAAACTTATAAACCAAAATAAAAAATCTTTATTTTTGAAAATTTAAGATTTTAATTTTCTGCTAATTTAAACGAACATCTTGTTGACTTAATAATTTGAAATATACGAGTGACCTTAAGAATACTCTATTTTTTATTGTTTTTTTTACAATTAGTTCATTATATATTAAATTATATTTTATTTTTGATACAAAATAACCTTCATGCTCAAACGAATTCTTAGCTACCTCATACCTGTAATTTTATACAAAAAAAAATCAAAAATCAGTAAATCTATTGAGATAACGTGGAATAATGGCGAACTAGTTATGGACTCAGAAAATGCAAATTATTCCTATGGTAGTTTGCAACGTATTTTAAAATTGGGACTTTCTAGTATTGGTTTTGAAAAAATAGTAAAAATGGAGCACGTTCTGGTTTTAGGTGTTGCTGGTGGAAGTGTGATCAAAACGTTAGTTGGAGATATAGCCTATAAAGGTAAAATTACAGGAGTCGAAATTGATCCTGAAATTATCAAAATAGCCAACCAATATTTCAATCTTAAGGATATTTCACAACTCAGTATAGTTATTGAGGATGCTTTCGAATTTGTTTTGAAAACCAAAGATCAGTATGATTTAATTATCATTGATGTATTTCAAGATACTAAAATGCCTAGTTTTTTATACCAATCTTATTTTACGGATAGAATTTGTTCTTTGTTAAATACCAAAGGTTTTATATTATTCAATACCATGCTTTTAGATAAAAAACAAAATCTCCTCAATGAAACCTATATTTCAAGTTTCAAGAAAGAGAATTTTAGCATTCATTCTATTCCGAGAGTCGAAAAGCACAATGAATTAATTGTCATTGAAAGAATGAATTAGATCATTTTCCTAGCTTTTTCTAGGTCTTCTTTAGTGTCAATACCAATTCCGATATGTGTAGTCTCTACCATTTTGATGCTTTTTCCAAATTCTAAATAACGAAGTTGTTCTAATTTTTCGGATGCTTCCAATGATTTCATGGGTAGGCTATAAAAATCCATCAGAGCCTGCTTTCTAAAAGCATAAATCCCAATGTGCTTCATATAGCGAACACCTGCATTGACTTCTCTTGGAAAAGGGATTACCGAACGTGAAAAGTATAAGGCAAAACCGTTTTGATTTACCACTACTTTTACATTATTAGGATTGTTAATTTCGTCTTGTTCTTTAATTTCACACATCAAAGAAGCTAAATCGACTTTCTTGTCTGTATCGTTTTTATAAACTTCAATAAGTTTTTCCAAAGTAGCCGTATCGATAAAGGGTTCATCCCCTTGTACATTCACTACAATATCAACATCCATATGCTCCACAGCTTCTGCAATACGGTCGCTTCCAGATTCGTGTTCTTTAATACTCATTATGGCTTTACCACCATTTGAATCAATTTCGTTAAAAATCAATTCCGAATCGGTAACAACAAAAACAGCATCAAAAAGATTGGACTGTTTGGCCGCTTCATAAGTTCTTAAAATCACGGTTTTCCCACCTAGATCCTCCATTAGTTTGGCATGGAATCTAGTTGAAGCGTAACGTGCTGGAATGACTGCTATTATTTTCATTACTCAAAAATTACAATATATTATTATTTTGAAAATTTAATGACCTCGTTTTTGATAGGTTTTACCGTTTTGAGATAGGCATAAATTGCTTTTAAATCACTTTTTTTCATCGTTCCATACATAGTCCAAGGCATAACAGTGTTGAACTCATCTTTATTAATTTTGTATGGTACATAAGTGCTATCCGCATAGTATTTAAATCGATTTACAAACATCTGCTCTGTCCATTTTCCAATTCCAGTTGTAGGATCAGGCGTAATATTTGAAGATCTCGTAACACCTCCTGTAGGCATCATGAAATCAAAACCACCAGCCAATTCCATTCCTGCTATTTTAGTCCCTTTTTCTTGCTTAGTATGACATTCATTACATGAAGCAGCATTAAACAAGTATTCTCCATATTTTACAGGCTCATTTTCACTTGGTTTTTGAGAATACACTGCTTTTTGGGGAATGGTATTGATGATGAAATTCATCGGAAAATCAGATTTTGATTCTGGAATTTTATTTTCTATTGGCTTTAACGTTGTTAAATAAACGATAATAGAATACAAATCTTCCTTATCCATTTTTCCATAATTAGGATGCGGCATAATAGGAAATAAAGGGCTTCCTTTTTTATTTACTCCACTTCCAATGGCTCGTAAAATTTCACCATCTGTCCAATCTCCAATTCCTGATGGAGTTATATTTCGAGCATAGTACTCACCTGGAAAACCAAATTTCTGATTAAAAACTTCCCCTCCTTTTCCAAGAGTACCAGGAAGTAATGGTCCTGAAAAAGCATTCCAATCTCTTGTTGAATGACAATCCATACAAACTGAAACACTATTTGCGAGATATTTACCTCTTTCAAAACGCTCGTTTGTTTTATCTATTTTTAGATATTCTGGCTCACCAACATTAGGCAAACCAAAACTTAAAAAAAGGAGCAATAAAGTCACTCCAAATACTAAGGTTAATACAATCCATTTCGCAATCTTTTTCATACAAAAAGTTTAAATAAATAATACATTTGAACGCTCTATTGTTGTTTTTAAAATAAGTTCAAATATATAATTTATTCCACAAAACTCTCATCCTTAAATCCTATCAAGTATAATTTATTTTTGGCTCGAGTCATGGCGGTGTACAACCAGCGGATATAATCTCTATC
Organism: Flavobacterium sp.; assembly: GCF_049590715.1. Taxonomy (GTDB): domain Bacteria; phylum Bacteroidota; class Bacteroidia; order Flavobacteriales; family Flavobacteriaceae; genus Flavobacterium. The sequence goes on along the minus strand of NZ_JBAWDL010000147.1, from coordinate 8,828 downwards.
AATACCGTTAGGCAGATAAGGTTGTTCTATAAAAACAGTGTTCCATTGACCACCTTGTGATTTATGACAAGTAATTGCATAGGAGAACTTTACCTGTAATCCGTTAAAGTATTCATTTGCCTTAACTTTTTGGAATTTCTTGTATTTTGTAGTTTCACTTTCGTAGTCTTTCATCACTTCTTCATACAGACGATTTGAGTCTTCATACGATAAAGATGGTGATTCACTCTTGATGGTATCCAATAATAAAACAGTTTCAAATGGAATTTGTTTGGGATAATCGACCATTCTGATTTTTACTTTGGCAAACTTAAAACCGTACAATTCTTGAATTTTAAAAATCTCCAATACTTCGATAATATCGCCATTGGCAATAAAACCCGCTTCATCTGAATCTTTCAACCAAAAATAATTATTCTTGACTACCATCAGGAAATCTCCTGAGGACAATTCACTTTCTTTATCTAAAATTTTCGACCGAATTTGTTCGTTGTATTGATTTGCTCTTTTATTGGAACGTACTATAAAAGCCGTGTCTTCAATACTGTAATTACTATAAGCGGAATGGATGGCATCTTGAATATCATAACCATCAATTAGTCGAACAATATCTTTAAATTTCTTGACATCAAATTGAAACTCGGTGATGAAAGAATCTTTTAATAATTCTCGTAATTCGGTAGCATTATACAAAATTCCAGATGACTCTTCCTGACGCATAACTTCATCTAGTTCAATATGCTCTATCTCTTTATTGTAATGTAAACTTAAAGTATTTATATCCAAGGCTGGACTCACATCCAAATTCACTGGAGGCAACTGCGCAGTATCTCCTAAGAGTATCATTTTGCAATTTGCACCTGAGTATACATACGAAATTAAATCATCCAACAACGAGCCGTTTTCGTATAATTTGGAATCCGAATTGGTATCCGAAATCATCGAAGCTTCATCAACGATAAAAATGGTATTTTTATGTTTGTTAGGTTGTAATACAAACGAAACACCTCCACCCGATGATTTTTTAGGAAAATAGATTTTTTTATGAATCGTAAAAGCTGGTTTATCTGAATAATTAGCAATTACCTTTGCCGCACGACCTGTTGGCGCCAGCAAGACATATTTTTTATTGATTTCAAGAAGATTATTAACGATTGTCGAAATTACCGTTGTTTTTCCGGTTCCTGCGTATCCATTGAGGACAAAAATGGTATCATTATAGGTGTCAGTCAAAAAAATAGCGATTTTTTGAAAAAATATATCCTGATTGTAAGTAGGCGTAAAAGGAAAGTTTTTTCGTAAAAGACTATAAAATAAGGAGGAATTCATGAATTGCATTTTAACCGCAAATTACGTTTAATAAATGACAATTTCAAAAATCAATGACAATAGCAATACTTGGGATATAACTAATAATTTCAAAAATCAGATTAAAATGCTGTTTTATAAAAATTAAATAAAATAATCCTAATCTATATGTCAGTAAAAAAATTAAGCCATTCAATTTTGATGCTTTTTTCATTGAAATTCAATTGATATTGTTTTTTTTGAAATTGCCATTGTTATTGTCATTGATATTGCCATTGAAATTTGTAAGTTTGTCACGTTAAAAAAATGAACCTAACTAATGGATATCACCGAAAAAAAATACAAAAAACTTTCCATTCAAGTTTCCTTGACAGGGCTTTCTTTTTGTTGTTTTGACACGTTGAATAATACCATTACGTCTTTTAATGAGGTTCATTTTGATACTATTGACAAAGGGATTAAAATCGAAGAATTGTTTGCGGATGCATTTAACAAACATGTTGAACTCAATGAAAGTTATGATAATGTGTTGATATTGCACAACAACAATCTTTCCACCTTTGTGCCTACTGCCCTATTTGACGAGAATTTCTTAGGCAGTTATTTACAGTACAATACTAAGGTTTTTGAAACTGATTTTTTTGCTTTTGACGAAATCAGTAATTACCAAATCAATGCAGTTTATATTCCGTATGTCAATATGAATAACTTTTTCATAGATAAATTTGGAACTTTTGATTACAAACACGTTAACAGTGTTTTAGTAACTAAATTGATGGACCGATCCAAAAACAATGATACTAAAACGATGTGGGTTCATTTTAACGAAGGTCATTTTGAAATTATAGTAATTCAGAATCAAAAGTTGCTTTTATTCAACTCTTTTGATTATTCAACACCCGAAGATTTCTTGTATTATTTGCTTTTCACTGCAGAACAACTCAATATGAATCCCGAAAATTTTCCATTAGAACTAATAGGAAACATCCATACTGATAGCGACTTTTACAAAATTGCCTATCGATTTATTCGCAATATCTCACTGATTGATGTGGAAGATTTGCGATGGAACAATTATTTTTCTGAGGCCGAAAACAGAAAACACTTTATACTTTTCAACTCATGAGAATCATTTCAGGTAAATACAAAGGCAGACGTATCTCGCCACCCAAAGGACTTCCGGTCCGACCAACCACCGATATGTCCAAAGAAGCATTGTTTAATGTTTTAAACAACCATTTCAATTTTGAAGGATTAAAAATCCTCGACTTGTTTGCTGGTACAGGGAACATTAGTTACGAATTTGCTTCAAGAGGCAGCTCGCCTATTACTTCTGTAGATGGTGATTTTGGATGTGTAAAATTTATCAAACAAACCGCTGCCGAATATGATTTTAATATTGCAGTAACAAAAAGTGATATTTTTAAGTTTTTAGAAAGAAACAATGCTACTTACGACATTATTTTTGCTGATCCACCTTATAATTTTGATCAAGCAACGTTTGAAAAGATTGTATTGCTCATTTTTGCTAACAACAGCTTGAATGACGATGGCATGATGGTTATTGAGCATTCAAAATACACCAAATTAGATCATCTTACTCATTTTTCTTTTAAGAAAACGTATGGAGGTTCTATCTTTAGCTTTTTTGAAATAGAAAAAGGAGAACAAGAAATCGACGAAGAAACCGATGGTGAGGAAGAATAAAAAAATCCCTTTATGATAATAAACATAAAGGGATTTTTGTAATTTATAAATTCACCACTTTACACCAATGAAACAATCTTAGACAGTTTGTCTAAAACCATTCTATACGTTGGAGTTTCTACTTCGTACTTCATTCCTTCATTGACAATATATTCCGTTAGAGAAGCCAATTCGAAATTATTTCCCGCCAAAATATCTCGATGCATTGACGAAGTTGCTTCATATGGAGTTTTCTCTAGTTTTAAAATTGTTTGTATGATGATATCATCTGGTAAATTCAATCCTTTTACAGCTGCCAACAAAGTAATTTCATGCAATAAAGCCACATAAACTTGGCGACTTTCAGGAGATTGTAAAATTTGACCAATATTTTGATCCAAATAGGATGTAGCCGAAGCTAAAGCAGAGATAAATACAAACTTCTCCCATACAGTATCATCAATATTTTCAACCAAAAAACTTTGAATATGAGCTTGTTGAAAAAGCACTTGTAAATTTCTTAGTTTTCCAATGGGAGCGGTATCTGACCCAAAAAATAACTTTTCATAAAAACCCATTTTTCGGATAGTACCTGGTGTTTCAATTTTAGAGACAATATAGACACATCCTTGCAACACTTCGTTATCTGGAAAAAGAATACTAATACGTTCAGGTGCATCTACTCCATTATATAAAGGTAAGATAACGGTATTTTTAGTAATGCATTTTGCTATAGAACTCAAACTCGACTCTATATCATAGGTTTTAGTAGCGCAAATTAAATAATCTAGTTTCCCAATTTCCTCAGGATGATCTGAAATTTTAGAAGGAAAAACAGTCATTTCAGAGTCGTCCAAAACGATTTTTAGACCGTTTTCTATAACATTTTGTTTTGTTAATCCACGAGCGATGAAAACAATATCAACCGTTTCTGAATCTGCATACGCTTTAGCAAGCAGTCCACCAAAATAGCCTCCTACTCCACCTAATCCTAAAATTCCAATTCTAGTTTGCATATTTTGATTGCTTAAAAAGATTAATTGTTTAATGGGGAACTGATACCTTTTTTGAGCCTTAGCGCCTCAGCAACTTAGAACCTTAGTTCCTTAAAAAAGAAAAAAAACAGACCTATAAGCCGGATTCTGTCCCCAATTAATTGGAGCCTTATCATTTATCTAGGCTTACAATTACTCGTAAGCTCAAGCTATCTACCCTTCAACAACGGGCGAGAAACCCTTAAATGCTGATATACTTGATATTTCACCGCATAGAGTTTACCTGGTTTCACTACAGCATTACCTGTACATACTTTCTGTTGCACTTGTCCTAATTCGATTGCTCGAACCGACGGGTGTTACCCGCTATGCTTCTCTATGGTGTCCGGACTTTCCTCAATCCACCGAGGTGGACAGCGATAAGGCGGTCTGTGGTGCAAATTTACATTTTTTAGAACGGAATTACTATTTTTAAAACCACACTTTAACACGTCATTTGCAAGTAATTAATTTTAAAATAGTTATCTTTAAAAACCAACTAAAAAATCAATCGTCATGAATAAAATGTATCATTATACTTCTGTATCCAAAGCCTTAGATGAATTGAATGAAAAAGGTTTTACGTATGATTTTAACATCAATGAGGCTGATATTGTCAAAAATCCAAGTCGATACGAAATTGTTCATATTTATCGTTATGAAGGAGATTCAAATCCTGATGATGAAGCTATAGTCTATGGTATAAAATCCATTTCAGGTAAAAAAGGGGTTTATGTTGCTGGATTTGCTGCAAATTCGGTTAATGAAGCCACGGAAGTTTTGATTCAATTAACTATTAAAGGGAGAAATTAGACTTATCCTATATCATTTATTATGAAGAGTGAAATATTCTAAAAAAATGAACCATATATTATCAAAATTTCAACTGGAACTATGAAAAGGTAAACCTGATTCCAGTTTTTTTTTTAAAAAATTTATTAAAAAGACATGTCTCTATCAACAAAATCTGATAAAAAAAACGCACTCAATTTTAATTATTGGGAGGTTTTGCCCCAGATCGTAGTGGCAGCCCCGACAATTTGAGCGCTATTTTTTACAGTCACTAGAGAGCGACCAGAGGAAGCTCCTCTAGTGACTAGTAAAAAAAGCGGGAAAATGGAGGGCTATAGCGTAGCGCTGGATTAGGCTCAAAAAACTATTCTATAGGGATTGCGAGGACAGGAATCGAAAATTCGTTGGCTGCCTTTTTAGTTAAACTGGTATGAAATAAATTTTCAAAAAAGCCTCTTTTGTAGGTTAACATAGTCACCATATCGATGTCTTTTTGTAGAATAAAATCCAGAATTGTCTCTTTTATTTCATTAGAAAGTATGACTGAAAACGAAATATGATCGTTAGCAAACTCAGCTTTCCATTCCTTTATTGTTTCATCGGACACATCCGATTCATTTGCTTTTACGTATAAACATTGAATTTGAGCATTTGTTTTATGTGCAATCTTTATGATTCTTTTGAGTGCTTTTTTATCTTTAGGTCTGAATCGAGTGGTAAAACCAATTGTTTTTATTTTACAGAAAGGTGCATCATGAGGAACACATAGCATAGGGATATCAATATCCGAAATAACATTCCCAGAATTTGATCCCAAGAAGAAGCTTTCCCATCCTGAATCACCCGCAGTTCCCATGACTACAAAGTCGATATTGTCTTCTTTAATTTCTTTTTTGATATTGAATATTAAGTCGCCATCCATTAAGCGGTGTGTTAATTTGATTTTGTCAAGATTACGCTTTTCTGCAATGGCTCGGAGTTTTGGAATCTCGTCTTTAAACATATCAAATTGCGCCAATTCTAACGATTCGTAAATCACCATATAATTCTCAGGAAAAAACTGATTGTCCACTACTGGCAACTCAAAACTATGCAACACAATTAATTCTCCGTTTAATGTTTTAGCTAATTCTAAAGCATGTACAAAAGCATTATTGGCAACTTCAGAAAAATCGGTTGGAAATAATATACGTTTCATAGTGTAAAGTTTTAAGTGAATTTTATTTAAACAAATATTAAATTTGATATATGTAAGTAATTTAGATGATTTTAACGCCATTAGGCATGCATCACTAATATTGGAATTTTGATATCTTCAGTCGTTTTTTTAGCATAATTAGCGACAAACATTCCTTCAAAGAAGCCGCTTTTATAGGTGAGCATCGACAAAACATCGATTTTTTCTTTGGCAATAAAATCTAAAGTAACTTGTTTAATTTCGTCGCTTTGAAACATAAAATATTCAACTGGCTGCTCTTTGAAGGTCTGCTCCCACTCTTTTATGATTTCAATATCAACCTCTGAAGTTGTAGTTTTTACATACAAACATTTCACTTTAGCATGTATGATTTTAGCTAAATCTAAGGTTTTATGCAGTGCTATTTTATCTTGTTGTTTATAATGCGTGACAAAACCGATGGTGTCTATTTTTTTGTGCGCTACTCCAAAAGGCACACAAAGCATTGGAACATCAATTCCTAAAATAACAGAACCCGAATTAGACCCTCCAAAAAGTGCTTCCCAGTCCGTAGCACCTGAAGTTCCCATTATTAAATAATCAATAGCATCTTCCTCTATAGCTTTTTTGATGTTAGTAACAAAATTCCCCTCCATCAATCGATGAGTCATTTTTATATCTTCAAAATTATGTTCCTCAATAATTTTACGAAGTTTAGGAAGTTCGTCTTTGAATAAATCAAAATGAGCTAACTCAACTGTCTCATACACTTCCGTAAAATTCTCTGGAAAAAATTGATCATCCATAGGCGGTAAATCATAGGAATGCAAGACGATTAACTCACCTTGGATTTTTTTAGCTAATTCTACCGCATGTACAAAAGCATTAGTAGCAACTTCAGAAAAGTCAGTGGGAAATAGAATACGTTTCATCTTTTTCAGTGAATTAAGAATTAATTATAACTAAACTGGAATTGAAAGTTACGCTAAAAATATGATAAAAATAAGCGTATTACAATTATTTTAAGAACTTTCTGGGTGTGCCACCCACTAGAGAAAAGGGCTATCTACCAAGCGGTCATTGCCCTTTCCTCTAGTGGCTGTCGGGCTATACGCGCTACTACGGTAGCTAGCTTCTATCCCTCACACAAACCCTGCAATAATCCAAATTAATTCCTTTAGATCACTTCTTTAGTTTTTAGTACCTTTGCATCCAATACAAAATAAAATGCTAAACAACGATGCTATAGTAGCACTAGCAACCCCATCGGGCGCTGGAGCGATTGCGATAATCAGAATTTCAGGTCAAGAAGCCATTACCATTGGTGATTCGGTTTTCAAATCTATAAAAGATAAAGATTTACTGAAACAAAAAACACATACATTGCACCTAGGTCATATTATAGATGGTGCCAAAGTGCTAGACGAAGTTCTAGTCTCCATTTTCAAAGGTCCTAACTCCTATACTGGCGAAAATACCATTGAAATTTCCTGTCATGGCTCAACTTATATTCAGCAACAAATTATTCAGTTATTATTAAGAAAAGGGTGCCGAATGGCGGATGCTGGAGAATTTACTCTTCGTGCTTTTTTGAACGGAAAACTAGATTTATCACAAGCCGAAGCCGTTGCTGATTTGATTTCGTCAGACAACGAAGCTAGTCACCAAATTGCGATGCAACAAATGCGCGGTGGTTTCTCTAACGAAATTGCCAAACTACGTGAAGAACTGTTGAATTTTGCATCGCTAATCGAACTCGAATTGGATTTTGCCGAAGAAGATGTAGAATTTGCTGATAGAACGCAATTTCACGAACTCTTAAACCGAATCGAATTTGTACTTAAACGCTTAATTGACTCCTTTGCCGTAGGAAACGTCATCAAAAACGGAATTCCAGTAGCGATTGTTGGGGAACCAAATGTTGGAAAATCAACACTTTTAAACGCTTTATTGAACGAAGAACGTGCCATCGTTTCGGACATTGCTGGTACTACTCGTGATACGATCGAAGATGAATTGGTGATTGAAGGGATTGGTTTTCGATTTATAGACACCGCTGGAATTCGAGAAACCAAAGATGTTGTAGAAAGCATTGGAATCAAGAAAACTTTCGAAAAAATTGAACAAGCGCAACTCGTTATTTATTTAATGGATAGTTTAAAATTTCAAATTTCAAGCACTGAGTTTGTTCTTGAAATTGAAAAAATAAAAAACAAATATCCATTAAAAGAAATCCTAATTGTCGCCAATAAGGTAGACAGATTGAACGAAAACGAAATGCAATCGGTACATGCAAAACTTGAAACTTTAAACTTGAAACAACTTTTTTTGAGTGCCAAAGAGAAAATAGGCATAGAAGAACTAAAGTCACAACTACTCTCTTTAGTAAATACTGGTGCTCTTAGAAATAATGAAACAATCATAACCAATACAAGACATTACGACTCCTTACTTAAAGCCCTTGATGAAATATCAAGAGTAAAATACGGACTGGAAACAAACCTTTCCAGCGACTTGATGGCCATTGATATTAAGGAAGCTTTATATCATTTTGGAATGATTACAGGACAAGTTACTAATGATGAATTGCTAGGGAATATCTTTGCGAATTTTTGTATCGGGAAGTAACAGTACATTATATTTCACAGTGCAGGGAGTACGAATGCAGTATTTCTATTTGAAAAAAGAACAGACATTTATCCCTTTTCCAAAAGAGTAGAGCACTCTGAAATTTGCACTACAGCAATTTATACTAAAATTGTTATCGAAAAAATGAAAGAAATATCTAATCGCTGTTGCAAGTTTCCCATCATTCCGTACTTTGAATTATA
>NZ_JBAWDL010000146.1:0-3669 GCF_049590715.1 Flavobacterium sp. | reverse complement strand
TCTTCTTTCTGACAAGTACAAAGAATTTGATAGATTAGGCAAAATAATAGTTACCAAAACAATGCTTCAACAGCAGCAACGAATTGTTTCCATTCAATTCTGACTAACGTTTTTTTAAGTTATTGATTATTAAGAATTTGTAATATTCAGATCTTCTATAGTCAACTCAAATTTATCGATTTGTTTTTTAATTCTTTTTACAATTCCAAGTTTTCTTTTTTGGTCCAGAAATAAATAGCCTTCAGGATTAATGTATGAAACACCTTTAACGACCATATTCCAAATTATAACAGCAAGTTTTCTAGCTGTGGCACTAATTGCCGATACTCTTCCTTTTCTAAAGTTTATACGCTGGAAAAAGTCCCTAAGCGGTGTTGGGTCTTTTAAGTTGCCAATGGCATTGGCTGCATTTCTGAGTGCGATTTTGAGTCGATTGCTTCCTCTTGGGACTCTGCTGGATAAGATTTTGCCACCACTGATTTTATTGTTTGGTGCAAGCCTAAGCCAAGAGGTAAAGTGTTTTGCTGAGGGGAATTTTTTTATTCCCTCCATTCCAATTTCACTCATTAAGGTCAAAACCGAGGAGTAGCTCATGCCTTCAATAGCAAGCAGGTCTGTGCCTTCAAACATTTGATAGGATTTTAGGTTTAGGTCTATATCCTTTGGTGTGTTTTTATTGATTCTTTTATGCGGTTTAGCATCAATGTAATGTTGTTTTTTGTTTTCATCATTAGCAATTATTTCATTGAGTTTTGTTTGAATTTCTATATCGCATAAAGCTATTTTGTCTTTTAGATAGTCATAAGTATCTAATTCTTGTTGTAAAGCAAATAAATAATCCTTTCTCCCATTGGAGTGTAATGCTTTGGCTATTTCATGTTCAGATTTTATGCAGTTTCCGTGGCGCAGAGCAGCTAATTTTTGAGGATTTGTTTCTCCATTACATACCGCCCTAATGATAGCAAGTCCAGTAAGACCGCATACATCTTTGACCACCACATCTAAACGTAGGTTCAAAAGACGCAGGTACTTCTGCATTTTCTTAGAAGTAGAAGCGCTGGAATGGATCAGATTAGCCCTGTGCCTACAATAGGTTCTTAATTGTTCTGTTTTTTCATCAGGTAGAAAACTACTGGTTAAAAGCCCTAATGAATGGAGTTTTTGAATCCATTGACAATCTTTTACATCGGTCTTCTTTCCTTTGATGTTCTTGGTGAATTTGCCATTGCACAAAATAACGGCAAAACCTTTGGAGATTAAAACAGCATATAGGTTTTGCCAATATGTTCCAGTGCTTTCCATGGCTATGGTCTTGATATTCTTTTCCAAAAGCCAATCTGCCATGGCAAATAGGTCTTCATTGTACACGCCATATTCGCGTATATCTTGTTCTTGCTGTCCTATAGCCACCCAATGAGAGCGACTGCCTATATCAATCCCCGCAGCATTTGGATTGATGATTTCCATTGAAATAGAGTCTTGTTCCATCATTTGATATTTTAATTGATAAGCTCTAAGGAAATGTGCTTTTGGCAGAGTAAATATTCTGATCGGGGTCTCCGGTAATTTGGAGCCGCCATTGAAGTAATCGAAAACATTTCAACCAGGATTGCGCCCGTGTTTTTATGCAACAGTTTGAAAATCGGCCTTGCAAAGAGCTATAAGGCTAATTTACGAAAAGTAGTATATTCTCGTTAGCATGGGAAGTACATGGTGTGGTATATGGGGATGTTCGTTAAGGCACATGGTTTACAAAGTTAAAGTCACATCCTTTACACTAGATTCTGACTTAGTCTAATTGATACTTGTTTATCTCTTATTTTATTTTCATTAAAGTAACCCAAAAATACGTCTCTATAGAATACTCTCCAAATTCCGTTTCCTTGATCTTCAGCACCAACATATTTTCCTTTTAATCCTGCAGTTAAATATACCCAATAATATGACTTCCACCGCATGGATCCATTTTGACATACTTTCATCACTTTCATGGTCGATGGATAATCATACTTTGAGATTTTTTCAGGGAATGGTTTATTGGAAAAATCATGGCAATCTGCAGGGGTTTTCATTCCCAAAGATTCATGAGGTCTAATATGATTATATTCTTTTACAAACCGATTTAAACTACGTTGTTGTGCCTTTAAATCGAATGATGAAGGTTTTGCACAAGCAGCCTTTAAATCACGGTGCATACGTTCGTGTCGTCCGTTTTGGTCTGGTCGTGCTGGATCGGAATAAACAGGGTCTATTCCCAATTCAATAAACCAATATGATAGCCTAGTATATCTTTGAATAGCTGCTACAGATCCAAAAGGACTTCCGTTGTCTGTATGTATTTGTTTAGGGATGCCATATTTTCTAAAAACCTTTGTAAACTCTTGCTTAACAGATAGAAAGTTTTCTTTATAATGTCCTTTTGCTGTAAACAAAAACCTGCTCTTTGAATCTGCAATAGTAAGTGGGTGACAGTATACTTTATTGCCCATTAAAAACTTTCCTTTATAGTCTGCACTCCAAACTTCATTACACTTTTTAGGGTCGAAAATAGGGAATACTGGTTTGACTCTTCTGCTTCGTTTTTGAGGTTTAACTAGACCGTTTTTAAAAAGGATGTTGTGAACGGTAACCACACTTGGAATAAGTTCTTTGGGATACTGTTTAAACAACAAAATGCGAATTTTTTTCGCACCCCAAAGCATGTGTTTATTTTTTAATTTTAAGATTGAATCTTCAACTTTATGATTGGTTCTATTCGGGTGATTAATTGGAGCTCTTTCTTGCTCAATTAATCCCGATAGTCCCATTTTTTCATACCGAGAAATCAATTTGTAAGCGGTAGGTCGCGATATGTTAAATGACCTACATAGTTCTGTGATGGTATACTTCCCGGTTAACCATTCATGAATAAATTCTACTTTTTGTTCCATTTTAGTTTTTGCTTTCCAGACCATGATAAATTACTTTTTTAAGTAATTTATGAATCTTAAAAGTGTAAACTATGTCCCTTTAACTTTGTAAAGGATGTCCCTTTACCGTACCGAATGGGCGCTAACGTTACATGTATGGAAAGTTGCGTGTTTGAGTGCGGCGATTTTCCGAAGGAAAATCGGAAGCAAGCAAACAAAGCAACTCACATTGGTTTATGTAAAACTAGCAATTTTTTATACACGGTGTTGTGTTTTCGTTGTTTTTTTTCTTACAATTTTTGGTCAGTCGCCAAATTCTTTTTTTGCGTTTCGCTAATCAGTCCGACGCAACAGTTGCGTACTGCTTTGGTCAGTCAGATGTTTTTTTAATTTTTTATTCCGCAAACAAGCTAAAAGTCCGATGAGATTTTTATTCTACATTTGAGTGAGAATCCAACGTAATATTTGAAATTCTGCAATGCAATTTTTCTGTTTTTACTTGCTTAAAATTCAAAAAAAATTTCGAAAAACTAGCTAGGTTTTTTTTCGTTTTAGGTGCGTTGCGCAATGAAACACAACGTTGTTGTATAAGATTAGTTGCTTGGGTTAAGCAACTAATCTAGCAAGTACAAACCGAATAGAAAATCCGCGAGGATTTTCGTAAGTAGGCTTGCACTAGCAATTAATTTTATACGGTGTTGCCCACAGTTTTTTTCGTAATACTAATTTTATGAAGAGCAACATATTTATCGTAAATTTC
>NZ_JBAWDL010000145.1:0-1925 GCF_049590715.1 Flavobacterium sp. | reverse complement strand
ATAATTGATTATATGAAAACGGAAAAAGAAAAAGGCAGGTTATTTGAATAAAAAAACGTTGGGTAACACCGTGTAAAAAACATTGCTTATTTTGGTTCAATCGTTTGGTCGTTGCTTTGCTTGCTTGCTTCTGATTTTCCTTCGGAAAATCCTCGCACACAAACACGCAACTTTCCTTATACAACAACGTTGTGCATAATCCTCTATATACCGAAGCATTGACTTCTCCCGCTAACGTGAGCGGAGAAATCCGAAAAATTCCGTAAACTTGTATAGCTCTATGCAAGGCCGATTTTCAAACTGTTGCATAAAAGCACGGGCGTAATCCTGGTTGAGATGTTTGCGATGACTTCAGTGGCGGTCCACCCTTGGTGGAACCCCGTTCAGAATATTTACTCTGCCAAAAGCACATCTCCTTAGAGTGTTTTTTAATATTCAACATTATGGAACAAGATGTAATTTCAATGGAAGTCATCAATCCCAAAGCGGCGGGCATTGATGTAGGCAGCCGTTCCCATTGGGCGGCTGTAGGACAGTCTGAACAGGACATCCAAGAGTACGGGGTCTTCAATGAAGACCTTTTTGCCCTAGCGGACTGGTTCGACCAGCGCGGGGTCAAAACCATTGCCATGGAAAGTACCGGAACCTATTGGCAAAGTCTCTATGCCGTTCTGTTATCCAGAGGGTTTCAGGTGATACTCTGCAATGGTAAGTTCACCAAGAACATCAAAGGAAAAAAAACAGATGTCAAAGATTGCCAATGGATCCAAAAACTCCACAGTCTCGGACTGTTATCGGGCAGCTTTTTGCCCGACGGGGAGACTGAACAATTAAGGACGTACTGCAGGCACAGGACAAACCTGATCCACTCCAGTGCCTCCACATCTAAAAAGATGCAAAAATACCTCCGCCTGTTGAACCTACGTCTCGATGTGGTGGTAAAGGATGTCTGTGGCCTTACAGGGCTTGCTATCATCCAGGCAATTTGTAATGGAGAAAAAGATCCCCAAAAGCTGGCTTCCCTGCGCCACGGCAACTGTAGGAAATCGGAAGAGGAGATAGCTAAGGCACTGCACTCGAACAATCGCGAAGATTATCTCTTTGCCCTAAAGCAAGAACTCGATACCTATCGGTATCTTCAGGACAAGATAGCACAGTGCGATGTGGAAATCGAAAAGAAACTCAATGAGATCATTGGCAAAGATGACAACAAAAAACAGCACTACATAGACCCCAAAGTACATAAAAGGGTAAACAAGAACACCCCAAAGAACATTGACCTGAACTTGAGATCCTACCAAATGTTTGAAGGAACCGACCTGCTTGCCATTGAGGGAATGAGTTATTCTACTGTTCTGGCATTGATGAGCGAAGTGGGGATTGATGGGATTAGAAAATTCTCTACGGCCAAGCACTTTACATCTTGGCTTAGATTGGCACCCAACAACAAGGTCAGTGGTGGAAAAGTGCTTTCGAGCAGGGTCCCAAAAGGAAGCAACCGCCTAAAGATAGCATTGAGGAATGCAGCCAATGCTATAGGCAATTTAAAGGAATCCACACCTTTGAGAGATTTTTTCCATAGGATCAATTTTAGAAAGGGAAGAGTATCGGCAATCAGTGCGACCGCAAGAAAACTTGCGGTAATAATTTGGAACATGGTGGTAAAGGGAACACCTTATATCAATCTGGAAGGATATCTGTTCTTAGATCAAAAGAGAAAACTTGGTTTGGTTAAGAGAATTAAAAAACAAATCGATAAATTTGATCTGACCGACAAAGATCTTGGATTTTCAACACATTGATTTAAAGATAATTATAAAAACGTTAGTCAGAATTTGAAAAATGAAACACATCCAAATATTAATAATCGCATTATTATTTACTTCCAATTCTTTCTCGCAAGAATCGGAAAATGTAAAATGCAC
>NZ_JBAWDL010000144.1:0-16954 GCF_049590715.1 Flavobacterium sp. | reverse complement strand
AAAAATATAAAAAGATTGTATATTTGCACCGGCAAGTCCTACACGACCAGCTCCTGCAGACTCCCCCAGGATGGGAACATAGCAAGGGTACGTGGTTGAGCGGTGCGATGTAGGTCGCTTGCCATTTTTTTAAAATTATACAAACGTAGTCTTCCTTAGGGAAGATTTTTTTATTTTTACCCCTTTGGGAAGTTGGGAGTTAGAGGTTATGAGTTAAAGGTTGTAAAAGTTTAAAATAGAGTGTTAATGTCAAACTTAATTTAGACTTAGGCATAATATTTTAACGCACAAGGTATTTACGCATAACCTATAAGACATAACACCTAACAAATAACTCATAACATTTAACTTAAGAAAATGAGTAAAGTAGTTTTGATTACAGGAGGTTCTTCAGGTATTGGGAAATCCATAGGTGAATTTTTGCACCAAAAAGGATTTACAGTTTATGGTACGAGTCGTAATCCAGGACGAATTATTGATACTGTTTTTCCTTTATTAGCTATGGATGTTCGAAAAGTGGATACTATTCAAGCTGCTATTAGTGAAATAATAAGTAGATCAGGTCGTATTGATGTTGTGATTAATAATGCGGGTGTTGGAATCACAGGTCCTTTAGAAGAAATTCCAACAGAGGAAATTAAGAATAACTTTGAAACCAATTTTTTTGGTCCTATCGAAGTTATGAAAGCTGTTTTGCCACAAATGCGTAAACAACAATCAGGATTAATAATCAATGTAACTTCGATTGCAGGTTATATGGGATTGCCATATCGTTCTGTTTATTCGGCTTCGAAAGGAGCTTTGGAGTTGATTACCGAAGCGTTGCGTATGGAGGTAAAACAATTTGGAATTCAGATTACAAATGTGGCTCCTGGAGATTTTGCTACAAATATCGCGTCAGGACGTTATCATGCGCCAGTGATTAAAGGTTCATCTTATGAGAAAGTCTATGGTGACATGTTAAAAACAATGGACGATCATGTGGATGAAGGAAGTGATCCACAAGATATGGCGCTAGCGGTGTTTAAAATAATACAAGATCCAAAATCAAAAGTACATTATAAAGTAGGTGCGTTTATGCAAAAGTTTTCGATTGTATTGAAGCGGATTTTGCCTGATACGTTGTATGAAAAAATGCTAATGAATCATTATAAGTTGTAAATTAGCAGCGATTTTAAGGACTGTATTATTTGCAGGAATTAATTTTAGAGTACTGAACTTGAAATGTAATGGTTTTGCGTGAGGGATAGTAGCGGAAAGCCCACAGCAGTATGTAGCGATAGCGGAATAATGCGAGGACTTGTAGCGTATAGCCCGACCCGAGTTTTTACGGAGGGTCACGCCCAAAGAATGAGACAATTAATATAAATAGATAAATATGAAATTTTTTATTGACACGGCTAATTTAGCTCAGATTAAAGAAGCGCAAGAATTAGGCGTTTTGGACGGGGTAACAACAAATCCATCTTTGATGGCGAAAGAAGGTATCACGGGAAAAAATAACATTTTGAAACATTATGTGGATATTTGTAATCTTGTAGAAGGTGATGTAAGTGCAGAAGTAAATGCTTTGGACTTTGAAGGAATGATTAAAGAAGGTGAAGAATTGGCAGAATTACACGATCAAATCGTTGTGAAATTACCAATGACTAAAGAAGGTGTAAAAGCTGCAAAATATTTCTCAGATAGGGGAATTAAAACGAATGTAACTTTAGTATTCTCTGCAGGTCAGGCATTATTGGCTGCTAAGGCTGGAGCGACTTATGTTTCACCATTTATTGGACGTTTGGATGATGTTTCGACTGATGGATTGAATTTGATTCAAGAAATTAGAGAGATTTATGATAACTACGGATATGAAACTGAGATTTTGGCAGCTTCTGTACGTCATACCATGCACATAGTAAACTGTGCTAAAATTGGTGCTGATGTTATGACTGGACCGTTATCAGCGATATATGGTTTATTAAAACACCCTTTGACAGATATTGGATTAGCGCAGTTTGTAGCTGATTTTGAAAAAGGAAATAAATAGTTGGGAAAAAGTGTTAAGGGTTAAGTGTTAAGTAGGGTGAAAAGCTTCTAGCTTATAACACTTAACCCTTCACTTTTTTTAATTTAAAGTTAAAGCGCCTAAGATTTCTTCGGATAGGAAAGGACCTCCAGGATATGATGCTGTGTAATCGAGATTAAGCCAGATTTGATTTCTTTCGTCAATATGGTAATGTAGTTGTTTGCGATAACTTTCCTTAGAAAATAAAACATTTTTAATTAGGTAGTTCACAGTTTCTAGGTCATTCATACTACCTATGAGTATTTCTGGATAAATATGTCCTTTGGTGTGTATTAATCGCGGAGTCCCACCGATGGCTCTTACGCAAGCCGCCATTAGAATCGAATGATCGTCACAATCTCCTGAAAAATAATCCAAAGATTCACTTGCTGTTGCTATATAATCCCCATCTTTTGGATCACTAACGTAATTCCATCGTTTATTGATTTCTTTGAAAACAGCAAAACATTGTATGATGGTTCTGTAATCCGAATAACCTCGGATATTTTTAAAATTTTTAGTCGTTGCCATTATAGCAAAATTCCTAACTTTAGGATTTTTGTATTCTATTGCGTTTAAAATCAATGATTTGTTAGGAAAAGGTAACAATTTAGATACAATAATATCTTGTGGAAAAGGATTGTCTGACATGGTGTAAATCATTGAATCGTAGTCTTCATATATGCTGTGGAAGCCGTAATTACCAATTATTGTTCCATAAAATAAGACCAACATATATGCAAAAACACAAATGATAATAATGGTTCGTAACAATCGTAAAGCCAACTGAATGGCTATTATTAAAAAGATGAATAATAAAATTCTATCTAAATTGAAGGGCCAGTTGAGTTCGATGAGATTTTCGTGAGCAATGAGGAACAACGGAATAGCTATCAAAACATTTAAAACAAAAATAATCACATCATCCCAAGGTTTTTTGACTTGAAGACGTTGTTTTATTTGTGTAAAAGAAATGTTTTTAATATTTATCATAGTAACCAATAATGGTAAAATCTAGAATGTTTTTACAATTTCCTCAAAAGTACCTATTTTATCAATGATTTTAAGTTGAAATAGTTGTTTTTGAATATTGTTTAATGAATTTTCATCAATATTTTTTTGAGACCATTCTGTAAGAGCAAGCCATTCTTGAATGTCTTCGAGTTTTTGATGGTATTTCTCAGCCAGTTTATTGTCGATACTTGGTATGTTCTTGAAGGTTGTGGTTGTTTGATTAATGATTTCTAAAAGCGTTTGAATGATTTCAGGTTGGTTGTTTAGAACCTCCTCACGAACAGCAATTACAAAACAAGGCCAAGGAGTAGGGCAGTCGGCTACTTTTCTAAAAATTCCTTTGTCAACGAGCGGTTTGGTCATAAAATATTCCCACATGAAATAATCAGCTGTTCCGTTTGTTAATGCTTCGACAACTCCGTCAATGGTATTTACAATTTCAAATTGGAGTTCATCTATTTTCCATCCTTGATTATCAGCATTAACATAAGTCATTAATTGAGAGTCAGATCCTATTCTAGAAATGGCAACTTTTTTGTTTTTTAAATCATTAACGGTTTTATAATTAGAATTAGCTCCTACATGGATCCCCCAAATCAAAGGTGATTCTACATACATTTGGATTATTTTACTTGGGTTTCCAGCGCTGATGTCTTTGACAATTCCTTCAGTTAAGATGACTGCTATATCCGTTTGACCTGAGCGCAACATTTGACACATTTTTCCTGTTCCCTCGGGAACGTCTGTCCATTGTAAGTCAATGTTTTGTTTTTCGAATGCTTGTTCTTTGATGGCTAAATGCCAAGGAAGGTTGAAGTGTTCGGGTACGCCAGCTATTTTTATCGTTGTCATTTTTTATTAATTTTGGAACACAGATCTAAGAAGTTTGAAAAATATTAAAAATTGATGTTAGATTTTATTTATGCTTTCTATTTTTAAATTAGAGATTACAATTTTATAACCATCAGGATCTTCAATCATTTTACCGTTTTCATTCCAATAAGGGTTTTTTGAAGTCAGATAAGTAATATTGCTTTTAGTTATATTTTTGATGATATTTTCATATTCTACGTTACTTTTAGGGTAAAATACTAAAAGGTCGTCTTCATTAAAATTAAAAGAGATTATTTCATTGGTTTTAGTGAATTCTAAATGCCAATCAAAATTACTATTACCTAAAAATAAACCATCATAAGAGTCGTGTTTCTCAAAACTACCTAATACCTTTAAGTTAAGAATAGTGGTATAAAAGACACGAATTTTTTCTAAATCATTTGTATGACGGGCTATTCTGAGTTTCATTCTTTAGTGTTTTTTTGAAGACAGATCTAAGAAATTGAAGAAATCTTAAAAATAGGTATTACCCTTTACTTATTATCTTTTGTACTAGGAACCTATTTAAGTGTCCTGTAGGATTATTTTAAATTTCTTTAATTTATTAAAATCTGTGTTCCTTCCTCGATTATTTTACATAAAACGTAATCAATTAATTTTTCAATAGCTTCATCAGGATTGCTACTAAAAGTTCCATTTGCACGATTAGCAATAATAGCATTTAATGAAAGCGCATGATGTCCTAATAGTGCGGATAGTCCATAAATTGCAGTCGTTTCCATTTCGAGGTTAGTGATTCTTGTTCCGTTGTAATTGAAAGAGTCCATTTTGTTATTCAAATTTTCGTCTTGAATGGCTAAACGCAACACTCTTCCTTGTGGACCAAAGAAGCCGCCAGCGGTAGCTGTAACTCCTTTGTGAATATTGTCATTCTCAAACTGTTTTTCTAGTTTTTCAGAACAATGAACCGCATATGGTCTTCCTTTTCGAATGTCCCAATTGGTATGTTTGATGAAAGCTTCTTCCAGTGCGGTAATAGTAACCGAATCGTTTTGATAGGAGCGAAGCATAGTGTCAAGACCTAGTCCTATTTTGGATAAAACAAATGCATTTACTGGAATATCCGCTTGTAATGATCCAGAAGTTCCTATTCTTATAATATTAAGCGAGGTCAGTTCTTTTTTTATAGTTCTGGTTTCTAAATCAATATTAACCAAAGCATCCAATTCATTCAGAACAATATCAATATTATCAGCACCAATTCCGGTTGAAAGGACAGTTAGTCTTTTACCTTTATAGGTTCCTGTTTGGGTTTTGAATTCTCTTTTTTGGGTCGAAAATTCAATGGAGTCAAATAAACGGGTTATTTTTTCTACACGATCTGGATCACCCACAAAGATAATATCGCGTGCAATATTTTCGGGTTTTAGATTTAAGTGGTAAACACTTCCGTCTGGATTTAAGATTAACTCTGATTTGGGTATCATTAATTATTTGTTTAGAGTTTAAGGTTTAAAGTTGTGTAATCGTTTTTATCCGCCTACACGTTTTACTTTAAATCCTTTTTCTTTTAAAATAGTCATAATTTTATCTCGATAGTCTCCTTGAAGAATGAGCGCACCGTCTTTGAAACTTCCACCCACGCTTAGTTTTGTTTTTAGTTCTTTGGCAAGGAGTTTAAAATCTTCGTCTTCGCCTTCATAGCCTTCAATGATAGTAGTCGCTTTGCCTTTACGCTTTTCGTATTTGCAAATCATCGGTTCTTTTTGAACGTGTAATTCGTGTGGAGTATCGTCAATTTTCTCTGGTTCGTTGCTAGGAACGTGGTCAGGAAATAAGTTTTTTAATTGGTCTTCTAGGTTCATAACTATTTTTTTAACCGCTAAGTCGCAAAGATGCTAGGGTTTTTATTAAAATGTGTTGAATTATATCTCTTTGTTTCTTTTGGTCTTTGCGGTAAATTTTGAAGCAAAGATTTGAATAATAGTAAAAATTTTATGTCTTTATTAATCCCAATTCCACCAAACGTTCATAAAGAAAATCACCAGCGGTAATATCTTCAAATTGTTTTGGATTCTTATCATCTATACAATTTTCTAAGCAATTTAAAGGCATATCACTCACAGGATGCATGAAAAACGGAATAGAATATCTCGATGTTCCCCATAATTCTCTAGGAGGATTTACGACTTGGTGTATAGTTGATTTTAATTTATTATTAGTATGTCTTGACAACATATCGCCTACATTGATGACTAATTCGTCAGGTTGTGCAATGGCATCAATCCAGTCACCATTGTGGTTTTGTACTTGTAAACCTTTCCCTTGAGCACCCATCAATAATGTAATCAGATTGATGTCGCCATGAGCAGCAGCTCTGATTGCATTTTCTGGTTCGCTCGTAATAGGAGGGTAGTGTATGGGGCGAAGAATGGAGTTTCCTTCTTTGGCATAGTTGTCAAAATAGAACTCATCCAATCCTAATCGTAACGCCAATGCTCTTAAAACATAAATTCCTGTTTTTTCGAGCATTTGATAAGCTTGTTTTCCCGCTACATTAAAGCGATGTAATTCATCAACTGTTATGTTTTTGGGATATTCTGAAGCATATTTTGAGTTGTCACTTACATATTGTCCAAAATGCCAAAACTCTTTCAAATCTCCTTCTTTTCTGCCTTTGGCGTGTTCTTTTCCAAAAGAGACATAACCACGTTGTCCGCCAAGATTTGGGTCTTCGTATTTGCGTTTGGTTTCAACAGGAAGGCTAAAGAAATTTCGAATTTCAGCATAGAGTTCGTCCACCAAACTTTGATCTAAAAAGTGTCCTTTGAGTGCTACAAAGCCAATATCTTCAAAAGCAGCACCTATTTCGTTTACAAATTTTTCTTTACGCTTCGGATCTTCGGATAGAAAATCAGCTAAATCAACACTGGGAATATTTTGCATTTTTTTGTTTTAGTGTTATGGGTTATATGTTAGGGGTTAAGGATAAAAGTTAAGTGTTATATGTTAGGAGTTATGGGGCAGAGGTTAAATCTAATAAGTTATGAATACACAATTTTATAGTTTCTTTTTTTTAGACAAAGACACTTAACCTCTAACGTTTAACTCATAACTTCTTTACCTATTTCCTAATTTCGCTTTTTCTTTTATGATGTCTCCAATTTTACGGTTTTCAATTTTACTTTCGAGCCAAGAAATAATATCAAGATAGAGAAAAGCTCTTTTTTCGTAAGGAATCTTTTCCAACTCGATAAAACGTTCTCTCATTTTGATAAATTCCTTTTTGATCTCTGAGGGATAAATATTGTTCAAGTTTTTCATAAAACGAATGATTTCTTTTTGAACTTCATGCAAGTCATTCATTTTAAGTAAGAATTTATAGGTGTTCTTGATTTGGGTTTCTAGATGAAAATCTTTCCCCAATTCATAATGACAAATCAAATATAATAATCGGGCAAAACACATCAAATCCTCACGCATCGTCAGGTTTTTGTTGTTGATGATTTTTTCTAAATAATAAATAGATTCATTGAATTTATCAGAACCAAAATAAATACAAGCAATCTTATAATAGAATAACATCTCATGGTGTTCGTCTAAGTGATCGCTGTGTACTTTTATTTTGTCTAAAACAATTGGGATTAAATACTCACTTTCCTCGAAAGTTCCTTCAAGAATATGATAATTTAATTTACTGTTGTACAAATACAAAAATGACAAGGAAGCAATATTGTCGTTTACTGGAAAGCGAGGATCCTCAATCGTTTCTTCTAATAATTTTAGGTATTTTTTGAATTTAGATTGGTATTTAAGCATGAAAACTGATTCCAGAAAGTAGTTGTTCCCTTTTAAGAAAAACACCGGATTCAAATAAATCATATTAGGATTGTCATAAAAAAGCGTCACCCACTTTGAAGCATATTTATAACTGGCTAAGAAATCTTGAACCAAAAAACTACGCCATAAGTTGGCATTGTAAAACCAATATTTTTCTCTGAAACCAAATTTATTTTCATCTAGTTTCGCTGTATGTTTGATAAAATAATCGTCAATATATTTGTATTCTTCATCGTCTTTTACATAACCTGTTTTGAGCATAATACCATACAATTGTAGTGATAAATTTGATAATTTACTCGAAATTGTATTACGGTAATTCAATTCTTTGGCTTGAATTACGAGTTCGTCAGCGCGTCCTTGAATACTTCGGGTGATGTATTGTGATTCGATTAGTTTTTCAAATTCAACAATTTCAAAAGCGATGTATTTTTCATCACTTTCTAAAGCCTGAATTTTAGTTTTATCTAATATTTTTAAACTCTGCTTGTATAAACCTTTGTTGTATAAAATGGTAGCGAAATCAATTTGTTCTCTCAATTGATAACGTACGTTTTGACTTGGGATATTCAAACGGATACTTACCAGAATTTGTTTGTATAAATACGATTTAAGGTTCGATAATTGCACCTTTTTGATGATGCCACTTTTTAAGATGATTTTTTCATCATAAACCTCTGATTTATCTAAAATATTGAATAATTCTATGAATTTTGTATTTGAACTCGTCTCCAATCGGCTTGCAAAAATCTTGAATTGTCTTTTCTCAGATTTTGAAAGTGATTTTATTAGCACAAATAAGAAATCTTTTTGATGGTTAGCCATTGTAAAATACAGGTACTTAATTATTTGTAAATCAGTGTCTTATAAAGTATTAATACCCTTTATAAGCAGTATATTTCATTAATTTTAATTTTCTATTAAAGTAATGAAATCTATATTTGTTATGAAGTTGTGAAATTACATTAAATAAATTAAAATGAATAGAGAGAAAGTTCAAATTTTTGATACCACTTTAAGAGACGGAGAGCAAGTTCCAGGATGTAAATTAGATACCAAACAGAAACTCGTTATAGCAGAACGATTAGATGGAATGGGGGTTGATGTCATCGAAGCTGGATTTCCTGTTTCTAGTCCTGGTGATTTTTTATCTGTTTCTGAAATTAGTAAAATTGTAAAAAATGCAACTGTATGTGGATTAACACGTGCAGTGAAAAATGATATAGATGTTGCTGGTGCAGCACTTAAATATGCTAAACGACCTCGTATTCATACAGGTATTGGTACTTCTGATTCACATATCATCTACAAATTAAATACGACTAAGGAAGATATCATTGTTAGAGCTAAAGCAGCTGTAGCACATGCTAAAACCTATGTTGAAGATGTAGAATTTTATGCAGAGGATGCAGGTAGAACGGATAATGCTTTCTTAGCACGAGTCTGTGAGGAAGTCATTAAGTCAGGTGCTACTGTGCTTAATATACCTGACACCACTGGATATTGTTTGCCACATGAATATGGTGAAAAAATAAAATACCTTAAAGAAAATGTAAAAGGGATTGAGAATGTTACTATTTCTTGTCACTGTCATAATGATTTAGGTATGGCTACAGCCAATTCTATTGCGGGAGCGATGAATGGAGCGAGACAAATCGAATGTACTATTAATGGTATTGGAGAGCGTGCAGGAAATACAGCACTTGAAGAAGTGGTGATGATTTTCAAACAACATCCTTACTTGAATTTATATACAGATATCGACACCAAACAATTGAATGAAATGAGTCGTTTGGTATCTGATAGTATGGGAATGATGGTACAACCTAATAAAGCGATTGTAGGATCGAATGCTTTTGCTCACAGTTCTGGTATTCACCAAGACGGAGTGATCAAAAACAGAGAAACATACGAAATCATGGATCCATTAGAAGTTGGTGTGACTGAATCATCCATTATCTTAACGGCAAGAAGTGGTAGAGCGGCATTAGCTTATAGAGCTAAAAAAGTAGGTTACGAATTAACAAAAGTACAATTAGATGTAGTCTATGTTGAATTTTTGAAATTTGCAGACATTAAAAAAGAAGTAATGGATGATGATATTCATCAAATCATTGAAGCTTCAAACTTGAAAGGCGATTTAATTAGAAATTAACCAAAGTCATGAATTTAAAAATAGCGGTACTTTCAGGAGACGGAATTGGACCCGAAGTGGTAATGCAAGCCAAAAAAGCTTTGTACGCCATTAGTACGGCTTTTGATCACGAATTTATTTTCGAGGATGCTTTTATTGGTGCTATTGCTATTGAAAAATCAGGAAAAGCACTTCCTACTCAAACATTAAATTTATGTTTGAATACGGATGCGATTTTGTTTGGAGCCATTGGTGATCCTAAATATGATAATGATCCAGAAGCTAAAATTCGTCCAGAACAAGGGCTTTTGCAATTAAGACAAGAATTAGGATTGTATGCCAATATTCGCCCTATAAAACCATATAAAGAAATTTTAGAAGCCTCTCCGTTAAAAAGAGAACTTTTGGAAGGAACTGATTTGGTTTTTTATAGAGAATTGACTGGAGGTTTGTATTTTGGTGAAAAGACATTAAATGAAGAAGGAACATTCGCAACTGATTTATGTTCTTATTCAAAAGAAGAGATCGTAAGGATTTCTCGTTTGGCTTTTGCTGCAGCACAAAAAAGAAGAAAGAAAGTAACATTGGTTGATAAAGCAAATGTTCTTGAAACGTCAAGATTGTGGCGTAAAGTAGTAAAAGAAGTTAGTAAAGAGTATCCAGATGTAGAATTGGATTTTTTATTAGTAGATCATGCTGCTCGATATTTAGTCATGCAGCCTAATAGATTTGACGTGATTTTAACAGCTAATTTATTTGGAGATATTTTATCAGATGAAGCTAGTGTTTTGACAGGTTCTATTGGTGTTTTAGCATCGGCTTCGATAGGAGATAAGCATGCGATTTTTGCACCTATACACGGAACGTATTCTAAAGTAAAAGGAAAAAATATAGCCAATCCATTTGGATCTATTTTATCAGCGGCTATGATGTTAGAACATTTTGGATTGCATAAAGAAGCTAAAAAGATTTATGACGGAATTGAAAAAGCAGTACAGCTAAAAGTCGTCACGCAGGATTTGAATCCTGATTCAAAATTTGGAACAAATGAAATTGGAGAGTTTATCATCAATTTTATTTTGGACAGAGAAGATCTATTATATTTTAATAATGATAATGTAAATATTGGTAGATCAACAATAGTATAAAAAAAATAGTTTCAAGTTTAAGGTTTCAAGTTGCTCAACCTTAAACTTGAAACTTGAAACAAATAAAACAATTACAAAAAATGGAATTAAATAAATACAGCAAAACAATCACACAAGACGAAACACAACCCGCTTCACAAGCAATGTTGTACGCACTTGGATTAACTGAAGAAGATTTAAAGAAAGCGCAAGTTGGTATTGTAAGTATGGGTTACGATGGAAATCCTTGTAACATGCACTTAAATGATTTGGCTCAAGATATTAAAACAGGTGTCTGGAAAGAAGATTTAGTCGGTTTGATTTTTAACACCATTGGTGTTAGTGATGGTATTTCTAATGGTAACGACGGAATGCGTTTTTCATTAGTTTCTCGTGATGTAATTGCTGATTCTATTGAAACAGTTATGGGAGCACAATGGTACGATGGTATGATTGCTGTACCAGGTTGTGATAAAAATATGCCTGGAGCATTAATGGCTATGGGTAGAGTAAACCGTCCGTCTATTATGGTGTATGGTGGATCAATTCACCCAGGAAAATGGAAAGGGGAGGATTTGAATATCGTTTCTGCTTTTGAAGCTTTGGGTAAAAAAATAAAAAATACAATTACTCCAGAAGATTTCAAAGGTGTAATTCAAAATGCTTGTCCTGGCGCTGGAGCTTGTGGCGGAATGTACACGGCTAACACGATGTCATCAGCGATTGAAGCTTTAGGTATGAGTTTACCTTACAGTTCTTCTAATCCTGCGTTGAGTCCAGAAAAGAAACAAGAATGTGTTGATGCTGGTGCAGCTATCAAAATTTTGTTAGAAAAAGATATTAAGCCTAGAGACATTATGACTCGTAAAGCATTCGAAAATGCGATTACGATTGTAGCTGTTTTAGGTGGTTCTACGAATGCAGTTATGCACTTAATTGCAATGGCGCACTCAGTGGGTATTGAATTGACATTGAAAGATTTCCAAGATATCAGTGATAAAACACCATTATTAGCCGACTTGAAACCAAGTGGTAAATACTTAATGGAAGATTTACACAATGTAGGTGGAGTTCCAGCGGTAATGAAATATTTACTAAAAGAAGGTTTGTTACACGGGGATTGTTTAACTGTAACAGGAAAAACAATTGCTGAGAACTTAGCTTCAGTTGCAGATTTACATGATGGTCAAGAAGTAATTTTTGAAATCCAAAAAGCATTAAAAGCAACTGGAAACATTCAAATTCTTTACGGAAACATCGCTTCAGAAGGATGTGTAGCTAAAATTAGTGGAAAAGAAGGAGAATTCTTTGAAGGTACTGCAGTAGTTTTCGAAGGAGAAAAAGAGGTAATCAGAGGAATACAAGCTGGCGAAGTAAAACCAGGAAACGTAGTAATTATTCGTTACTGTGGTCCAAAAGGTGGTCCAGGAATGTCAGAAATGCTAAAACCAACCTCTGCTATCATGGGAGCAGGTTTAGGAAATACGGTTGCTTTGATTACTGACGGACGTTTCTCAGGAGGTTCTCACGGATTTGTAGTAGGACACGTTACTCCAGAAGCTTATGAAGGTGGCGGAATTGCATTAATCGAAAACGGTGATGTGATTACTATTGATGCTGTGAATAATACAATAGATATGAAAATATCTGACGAAGAATTCGCAAAACGTAAAGCAAACTGGAAAAGACCAGAGTCAGCAATCAAACAAGGAGTGTTGTTGAAATACATGCGTTCTGTATCAAGTGCATCTGAAGGATGTGTGACGGATAAGTTTTAGTTATAAGCTTTGAGCTTTCGGCTGTCAGCCATGGGCTATGAGCCTTGAGTAACTAACCTTGAATAAATAAAACAAAATCAGATAATAAAATAATAATAAGCTGTAAGCCACAAGCCGAAAGCCGACAGCTCAAAGCTGAAAGCCGATAGCCCAAAGCCCAAAGCCCAAAGCCCAAAATATATGAAAATATCAGGAGCAGAAGCAGTTATCAGATGCTTATTAGCCGAAGGAGTAGATTTGGTTTATGGTTATCCAGGTGGAGCAATCATGCCAGTTTACGACGAATTATATAAATTTAGAGATCAATTGCACCATGTATTAGTACGCCACGAACAAGGGGCTGCTCATGCTGCACAGGGATTTGCTAGAGCTACTGGTAAAGTTGGGGTCTGTATTGCTACTTCAGGACCAGGAGCAACAAACTTGGTTACTGGTATTGCTGATGCGCAAATCGATTCTACCCCTTTAGTTTGTATTACAGGACAAGTAGGAAAGCATTTATTAGGATCAGATGCTTTTCAAGAAACAGATATCATCGGAATTTCGACTCCAGTAACCAAGTGGAATTACCAAGTTACCGAAGCAGATGAAATCCCTGAAATTTTAGCGAAAGCCTTTTATATAGCAAAATCAGGTCGTCCAGGTCCGGTTTTGATAGATATTACCAAAAATGCACAATTTGACACATTTGATTTTAGCTATGAAAAATGCTCAGGAATCAGAAGCTATAAACCAACACCTACTTTAAATGTAGATAAAGTTAAAGAAGCTGCTGAGTTGATTAACAATGCCAAAAAACCATATATCGTTTTTGGTCAGGGAATCATCCTTGGAGAAGCTGAGGCTGAACTGAAAGCAATGGTTGAAAAAGCAGGTATTCCTGCCGCTTGGACTATTTTAGGAGCATCCGCATTGCCTACAGACCATCCTTTAAATGTTGGTATGTTAGGTATGCACGGGAACTATGGTCCAAACTTGTTAACTAATGAATGCGATGTTTTAATTGCATTGGGTATGCGTTTTGACGATCGTGTAACAGGAAATTTAGCAACTTATGCTAAACAAGCAAAGGTGATTCATTTTGAAATTGACCCTGCCGAAGTGGATAAAAACGTTAAGACTGAGGTTGCTGTTTTAGGAAATGTGAAAAAAGCTTTGACTGCATTATTGCCTTTATTAAAAGAGAATAAACACGAAGATTGGCACAACGAATTCAAGAAATACTACCAAATAGAATTGGATGCGGTAATTAATGAAGAGTTAAAACCAACTAAGAAGGAAGGTATTTCTATGGGTGAAACGATCGAAATGATTAACAAACACTCTAATGGAGATGCGATTATCGTTCCAGACGTGGGACAACACCAAATGTTTGCTTGCCGTTATGCTAAGTTTACTACTTCCAAAAGTATGATTAACTCTGGTGGATTAGGAACCATGGGATTTGCATTACCAGCAGCTATTGGAGCTAAAATGGGAATGCCAAATCGTGAAGTAGTTGCAGTAATTGGTGACGGTGGATTCCAAATGAACATTCAAGAATTAGGTACTATTTACCAATCAAAAGTTCCTGTGAAAATTGTGGTTTTAAACAACCAGTTTTTAGGGATGGTACGTCAATGGCAAGAATTGTTTTTTGACAACCGTTATGCTTCTACTGAAATGGTGAACCCTAACTTTATTGCTATTGCTGAAGGATATTACATCAAAGCAAGAAAAGTAACTAAAAGAGAAGATCTAGACGAAGCAGTTGCAGAAATGATGGCTTCTAAAGACTCTTATTTCTTAGAAGTTATGGTAGAAAAAGAAAATAATGTGTTTCCTATGATTCCTACCGGAGCATCGGTTTCAGATATGAGATTAAGCTAAAAAAGTTTAAAGTTTAAAGTTTCAAGTTCGCAATACAACTTGAAACTTTAAACAACAAAAACTTTAAACTAAAAATTATGGAAAATAAAACATTCACGATTTCTGTGTATTCAGAAAATAACGTAGGTTTGCTGAATAGAATTTCGGGTATCTTCTTGAAGAGACACATCAATATTTTAAGTCTAAACGTTTCTGAGTCAGAGATCGAAAACGTTTCTAGATTTATCATTGTGGTGGATACCACGGAGAAATGGGTTCAGAATATTGTAGGTCAAATAGAAAAACAAATCGAAGTAATTAAGGCATACTATCATTTAGATGAAGAAACTATTTACTTAGAAAATGCTTTATTCAAAATAAATTCAGATTTATTATTTGACGAAAGACAAATTCAAAATATCATTAAGGAAAGCAATTCTGAAATTGTTACTGTTTCGCGTAATTTCTTTGTGATTTCAAAATCAGGAAGACGTTCAGAAATAGAAGAATTACACGAAAAATTAAAACCTTTTGGAATCATGCAGTTTGTTCGTTCAGGACGAATTTCAGTTTCAAAAGAACCAATGAAAATATCAACATTATTACAAGAATTAAATATAAATAAATATTAAAAAATGGCAAATTACTTCAATACATTATCTCTTAGAGAAAAATTAGACCAATTAGGCGTGTGTGAATTCATGGATAAATCTGAATTTACAGACGGAATAACTGCTTTAAAAGGAAAAAAAGTAGTTATTGTAGGTTGTGGAGCTCAAGGTTTAAACCAAGGTTTGAACATGAGAGATTCAGGGTTAGATATTTCTTATGCTTTGCGTGCAGAAGCTATCGCTCAAAAGAGAGTTTCATATACGAATGCAGCTGATAATGGTTTTACAGTAGGTACATATGAAGAATTGATCCCAACTGCTGATTTAGTATGTAACCTTACACCAGACAAACAACATACTGCTGTAGTTACTGCTATCATGCCTTTAATGAAACAAGGAGCTACTTTGGCGTATTCTCACGGTTTTAACATCGTTGAGGAAGGAATGCAAATCCGTAAAGACTTAACCGTTATTATGTGTGCTCCTAAATGTCCAGGTTCTGAAGTACGTGAAGAATACAAAAGAGGATTTGGTGTACCTACACTAATCGCTGTTCACCCAGAGAACGATCCTAAAGGTGAAGGTTTAGCTCAAGCTAAAGCATACGCTGTAGCAACAGGAGGAGACAGAGCAGGAGTATTGCGTTCTTCTTTCGTGGCAGAGGTAAAATCTGATTTAATGGGAGAGCAAACGATCCTTTGTGGATTGTTGCAAACAGGATCAATCTTATGTTTCGACAAAATGGTAGCTGAAGGTATTGATGCTGGTTACGCTTCAAAATTAATCCAATACGGATGGGAAACGATCACTGAAGGATTGAAATACGGTGGAATCACTAACATGATGGACAGATTGTCTAACCCAGCTAAAATTGCAGCATTCAATGCAGCAGAAGAGTTGAAAGACATCATGCGTCCATTGTTTCAAAAGCACATGGATGACATCATCTCTGGAGAATTCTCTAGCACAATGATGGCTGACTGGAACAATGATGATAAAAACTTACTAGCTTGGAGAGCAGCAACAGGAGAAACTAATTTCGAGAAAACTCCAGCTGGAAATGTTGAAATTTCTGAGCAAGAATACTACGATAACGGTACCTTAATGGTAGCTATGGTAAAAGCAGGAGTAGAGTTAGCTTTTGAAGCAATGACTGAGTCTGGAATCATCGAAGAGTCTGCTTACTACGAGTCATTACACGAAACACCACTTATTGCGAACACAATTGCAAGAAAGAAATTGTTCGAAATGAACCGTGTGATCTCTGATACTGCTGAGTACGGATGTTATTTGTTTGATCACGCTGCTAAGCCATTAATTGCTGAGTACGTGAAAAACGCACCATCTAACATGGTTGGTCGTCCTTTCGGAAACACTTCAAACGGTGTTGACAACAAAGAATTAATCGAAGTAAACGCAATCATCCGTAACCACCCAGTTGAAGAAGTTGGAGCTTGGTTGAGAGAGTCAATGACTGCAATGAAAAAAATCGTATAAATCACGATTTATATCGTTGTCAGACTGAGCTTGTCGAAGTCTCATAACGATAATAAAAACTAAAAAGCGGAGTATTCATTTACTTCGCTTTTTTTTGTGCCTTGTTTTTTTTAGGAGCACAGCGTTTGGTGGTTTTAAGGAAGTTGGGTTCCCGCTTTTCGTTTCAATCTTGTGGCGGCGTAAACGCCAGCCGCCACAAGGATTTCCACTGCAATCGG
>NZ_JBAWDL010000143.1:0-3038 GCF_049590715.1 Flavobacterium sp. | reverse complement strand
GGTTACATCATTCGTTCCCAACCACACAAATTGAGCATTACGATCATTTTGCAGCGTTTTTTGATGCTTTGAAACGTATCAACACGATTATCATCGATTTAGACCGTGATATTTGGACGTATGTTTCAATGGATTATTTCAAACAAAAAATCAAAGCAGGTGAAATTGGTTCATCAGCGATGCCACATAAAGTAAACCCAATTGATTTTGAAAACTCAGAAGGAAACTTAGGAATTGCAAATGCGATTTTCGAACACTTATCGGCTAAATTGCCTATCTCAAGATTGCAACGTGATTTAACGGATAGTACCGTTTTAAGAAACGTAGGAGTTCCTGTAGGGCACACAATCATTGCCTTTGAAGCCACTTTGAAAGGATTGAATAAATTGTTATTGAACGAAAGCAAATTCCACGAAGATTTAGAGAAAAACTGGGCGGTAGTTGCTGAGGCAATTCAAACGATTTTGCGTCGTGAGGCGTATCCAAATCCTTATGAAACTTTGAAAGGTTTGACAAGAACAAACGAAGCGATTACTAAAGATTCTATTCATGCTTTTATTGGTACATTAGAAGTTTCTGATGCAATAAAAAATGAATTATTACAAATTACTCCAAGTAATTTTATAGGAATATAATTAAAACATGAAAAAAGTTGTCCTTAAAGAATTTATTTAGCAAAAATTCAACGAACGAAAGTGAACAACTTCGATTTCAAACTAAATATTTAAAAAAAAGCTATCTTTATCGATAGCTTTTTTATTGATTGTAATTACCAAAACAAAAACAATGAGTGCCGCAGCAACGATAGCCGAAACGACAAGTCATTTAAAGCCCTTAATAAGCGATTTAGGATTAATTCTTATGACCGCCGGAATTGCTGTATTACTATTTAAAAAACTAAAACAACCCTTAGTTCTTGGATATCTAATCGCTGGATTCTTGGCAGGGAATCATTTTGATTTTTTCCCATCAGTAAAAGACATCCGAAGCGTGGAAATCTGGGCAGACATTGGTGTTATTATCTTGCTTTTCAGTCTGGGACTTGAATTTAGTTTCAAGAAGCTGATGAAAGTGGGCGGAACAGCCTCTATCACCGCCGTCACGCAAATCATTACAATGGTTCTAGTGGGATTCTTGGCAGGTAAGTGGATGGGCTGGAAACTAATGGATTGTATTTTCCTTGGGGTGATTCTCTCGGTTTCATCGACAACCATTATCTTAAAAACCTTTGAAGAATTAGGTGTTAAAGCACAAAAATTTGCCGGTATTGTAATAGGCTCGCTGATTGTTCAGGATATTGTAGCCATCCTAATGATGGTATTATTATCTACAGTAGCAGCTACACAACAGTTTTCAGGTGGAGAATTGCTTTTTTCGGTATTGAAATTAGCTTTTTTCTTGACAGCTTGGTTTGTGGGGGGAATCTTTTTCATCCCCACTTTACTCAAAAAAGCCAAGAATTTATTAACTGATGAAATGTTACTCATCATCTCTTTAGCCTTGTGTTTGATGATGGTTATATTAGCATCTAATGTTGGTTTCTCTCCTGCCCTAGGTGCTTTTATTATGGGGTCT
The DNA here is from genome assembly GCF_049590715.1 of Flavobacterium sp. Taxonomy (GTDB): domain Bacteria; phylum Bacteroidota; class Bacteroidia; order Flavobacteriales; family Flavobacteriaceae; genus Flavobacterium. The sequence goes on along the minus strand of NZ_JBAWDL010000143.1, from coordinate 1,463 downwards.
ATTATTGCAGAAACAACTCAGTCAGAACATATCGAACATTTAATAAAACCTGTAAAAGATTTATTTGGTGCGGTTTTCTTTGTATCAGTAGGAATGTTAATTAATCCAGCTACATTATATGAACATGCGCTGCCTGTATTGATACTTACTTTAATTACCATTTTTGGTCAATCCATTAGTTCTACTATAGGTGCACTAATATCAGGGCAACCCTTGAAGCAGTCCATACAAACGGGAATGAGTTTGGCACAAATTGGGGAATTCTCCTTTATCATCGCAACCCTAGGAATGACGATGAATGTAACTAGTGGTTTCCTCTATCCGATAGTAGTGGCCGTATCAGCGATAACTACTTTTACAACGCCATTTATGGTGAAGATGGCGGTACCCTTCTCTGATTACTTAGAGACCAAACTTCCTCGGAAATGGCTTAAAAGCATTACCCGTTATAGTACTAATGCACAAGCGATACGTGCCGTGAGTACCTGGCAAGTAGTTATTAGAGCGCATTTAGTTCAAATTGTAATCCACACCATTATCATCACTTCGATTATTTTGATGTCTTCAAAATTTGTATTGCCACTAGTGGAAGATTCTAAATTTGGAAACGCCATTGCCGCCTTGATTACGATTATTATTATTTCTCCTTTCTTATGGGCGCTATCATTACGTCGTGTGGCTGTAAAAGAAGTAACAATCTTGTTTCAAGAACGAAAATACAAAGGCCCTATTATGATGCTTATCTTTTTTAGAATGGGATTAGCATTGTTCTATATTGGATTTTTATTGAATATTTTCTTCTCTCCTATTATTGCTTTTTTCGCTTTGGTTATTGCTATTCTAGCTTATTATTTTTTTCCAAAACAGTTACACGAGCAGTATCACCGAATTGAGAATCATTTTTTGAAAAACTTTAATGATAAAGAATCCAAAAAGATTGACAGACGTTATGCCAATCTTACGCCTTGGGATGGTCACATGACCACTTTTAAAATTCAAAAAGAATCAAACCTAGCAGGTAAAACACTTCGAGAAATCAGAATGAGAGAAGAGCTAGGAATCAACATCGCTTATATCAAACGAGGAGGTATTTTGATTCAAGTACCTAATAAAATGGAACGTTTGTTTCCTGGTGATGAAATTTGTGTGATTGGTACTGACAAACAAGTAAATGAATTTTCAGATTTCTTGATTCAAAATGAAATTGAAGTTCCTAAAATTGCACCACAAGATGAGATTGTCCTGCGCCAAATAGAATTACATAATGAAAATTTTATTGGACTAAGTATTGGTCGTTCAAAATTACGAGAACGTACCAATGGTTTGATTGTAGGTATTGAACGTAACGGTAAACGTATCCTAAATCCAGAATCGAATATTGTCCTTGAAAAAAATGATAATCTTTGGATTGTTGGGAACAAAAAATTATTAAATAGATTGTTTCAAGAGCAGTAAATAAAAAA
>NZ_JBAWDL010000142.1:0-19425 GCF_049590715.1 Flavobacterium sp. | reverse complement strand
ATCTAAATCTTTTTCGGCAGTGAAAAATTCTCTGCGTTCCCCTGCTTTGTATTCTTTGTAAACTATACCCCAATCCATCAAAGCTCTTAAATTCATACTGGCATTTCCTCTCGAAATTTGTAATTCTTCCATTACATCTTCCATAGAAACAGCTTCGTTAGATATCATTAATAAAGCATGAATCTGTGCCATGGTTTTATTAATTCCCCATTGAGAACCTAATGCTCCCCAGGTTTGTATGAACTTATTTTTTGCTTCTTTGAATTCCATAGTACAAATGTATATAAAAGTTTTTAAACTTTCAAAAATAAATGAAAGTTTATTTTAATAAAGAATAAATGCTTGATGTTTATTGGTTTGAATAAATGTAGTTTATGGATAATGTTTTTTGTGTCAAAGAAATCTAATCTTATAACATTTTCCCACTTAATAGAAACAACTTAATGTAGTTTTGATTTGGAGAATACAATTCGAAATTTGGTTTAAATAAGGAAGCTGGAAATAAAGTAGCCCTCAGTGGATTAAATCCATATGCAGAGACCTGTTTTTAGCTCTTTTTTAAATCGAATAATTTGGTGGATACTATTACTCTACAACTAATTAACTTTAAAAAAAATGAAAAAAAAACTCGTTATTATTAGTCTGTTACTTGTTACTATAGTGGCAGTGTTGTTGTTTTTTAACAGAGAAAAAGGATTGCTAAAAGATCAGTATGAAAATGTTTCTACAGATTCTTGTGAGTGTCAAGCCAGTTGGTTTCCTCACGATCAAACACCACCTCCAGAAGAAGGTGATGGAAGTCCGTTTGACACCAGTAGTACTACGAATTGTATTTTTCATCAGTGGTCTTGGCAAAAATTTCTATGGCTTACAAAACCTTTGGCTAATGGAAATCCGTTGTTTTTAGATTCATTAAATATTGTTAGTCCTGAGATGGAACCTGTTAGTCCTCAACTAGGGCTTAAATTGGTTTTGAGCTCAATAAATCAAGCGGGGTCAGATGGTGTTTTGGTATCTAATCCAAAAAACAATAAACAAATCGTAGCTGATACCGTGTTTTATTCGATTCACGTAAACGATGCGTTTATAAAGAAAGCTATTTCGATGGCTTCTCTTATTCACAGTGGTAAATTACCGTATTCTAATCTAGAGACTTTCCCAGTGGGGGCATTTGAATTAAAAGTTTCTTGGATTAATGTTAATGCTATTCCTAAGGAGAAAATAGCAACGTATTTTACTACCCAAGCCGCTTTTAAAAATGCAAAAGGACAATATGAAATAAAAACAGTTGCCTTATTAGGGATGCATGTAGTAGGCGTTGTAAAAAACCATCCAGAATTTATCTGGGCAACTTTCGAGCATAGAGATATAGCTCCTGTTTATGACTGGAAGAACAATACAGTGGCTTCAGCTGCTGAAAAATTGTTTTATGAAAGTGGAACAGCTACAGGGTTACAAGGAATTAAATGGGATTCTAAGAATAAAAAGCCTTATGTAGCTAATAAAGCATTTATCCTTTTTGACTATGGTGTGCCTAGAAATTCAGGTACTAATGCCTTTATGAGTACCAGCCAATCAGAACCTATGAATTTTAATAATATTGATACGATTAATAAATGTGTAGAATCTAAGTTGACTGATGTTTTCAAAAATTATTTCTATAATGGCTCTATTTGGTTGAATACTGATGGACTTAGTTCAACCAATCAAGCAAAGGCAATCGTAACAAGAGATATCACTAGTGCGTTACCTGATTCATTAGTAAGAGGGTCAACAAATCTTGCTAATATTACTATGGAAACCTATACACAAACGTTTAAAAATGATATTCATAAGATTGATGCGGCTAGTTTAGTGAACTGTTTTACTTGTCACCAATCTGAAAATTTTGACACGATTCATAAAGGAAGATCACCTTTGTATTTAAGTCATGTATTTGGATCTTATTTATATACAACACAACCTAAATTATTGAAAGGAGAAAACAATGCGAAAGAGAAACATATTGAGAAAACACGTTTATTGAAGATTCAACAATTTCAAAAATTTGTTCGTGCCAAAAAATAAGGATTGTCGTTATTGACTTACTTTTTTAATAAAAAATAAGTCAATAGTATTCTTTGGTAACGATAAATATTCAAATAAAAACGATAATAGTTATTTTAAATTCAATTGTTTATTGTAATAAAACAACTACTATTGTGTAAGTAATAACTAACCTACTAGAAATTATAAATAGCAACTGTATGAAAGAAAAGGAAAACCTAAAATGTGAATCCATAGATGGAAAAAAACCAACTGCAAATAATATAGCATGTTGGGACAGTGCAGGAAACACTGAAATAGTAACACAACGTCTAAAAGAGATGTTTGTTGAGATGGGCCAAAAAACAAAAATTGAAATGGGTCAAAGTCCAGCTGAGAGAGCTGTTTTTCGTAAACAACACGGAATCGCTTATGGTGTTTTTACAATTAATGAGGATATAGCACCAGAATATAAAGTAGGTATTTTTTCGGGAAAATCATATGATTGTGCTGTGCGTTTTTCTAGTGATACAGCTCCAACTTCTCCTGATTTGCATTCAACATTAGGAGTTGGTTTAAAACTTTTTGGAGTGGATGGACCAAAGCTTTTTGGTGAAGGAACCAATGCAGATTTTATTTTTCAAAATATAGATCGATTTTTTGCTCGGGATGCACAACAAATGTGCAGTTTTACAACAGCAGGAGTCGTAGATAGAGATTATGATTCATACATAAATAAGCACCCAGAAATGGCTGGTATTCTAAATGCTATGTCGAAAGTAGAAGCGAGTTGTTTGAGTGCCGATTATTGGGCAATTTTACCATTTAAATTAGGCGATTTGAATGTCGTTAAATATCGTTTAGTTCCAGCCGATACAGATAAGGGAGCTCCTTTTGATAATGTAAATTATTTAGGACTTGATTTACAACAAAGATTAAGAAATAAACCAGCGAAATTTCGTTTTGAAATTCAGCCCCGTACCAATAAAAAATCAATGCCTCTTAATGACGCACAGGCAGTTTGGAGTACAGATGAAAGTCCCTATGTGTGTATTGCCGAATTATATTTTCCACAACAGGATATTTGTGCCATTGGTCAAGAGCAATTTGGGAATAGTTTGGCCTTTAATATATGGAGAACATTGCCAGAACACGAACCATTAGGGTCAATTGCTGAAGCTAGAAAAGTAGTTTATGCCGCTAGTGCAAAAGCACGTCACCAAGCTAATGGACAACCACAACAAGAACCGAAAGAAATCAATCCTTCCTTTGAAGGAGATACAGATGAGAATAGTGACTGTATTGTTAGAGCAGGTATATATCCACCTATTGGTGTTATGCGTGTAGGAAATAGTGAAAATGACTATTTCATAGGCCCATTAGTATCCGATCCAGAACCACAATCAGATGTTTATGCTTATCGAGACAAAACGGGTGCACTAAAACGTCAGGCTGCACAATTTAGAATTTATGGTTTCAATGCGGCTGGTAAAGCGATCAAAGAGTTAACGCTTGATAATGCTAAAATAACTTGGCATTCCCATTTGGCTAATCAAAAATCGTCATGGTACCAATTTCAAATGGCTTTAGATATTCCTGATGCTGTCAATGCACCAGCTTCTATGCTTAGAAATATAGATGTCAAAGACCGAGATACTCTTTTAATTGATGGCGGGGATCAAACTGTTTTTAAGGCTAACGTGAATAGCGGACATGCTTTTGTTGGTCAATTTCAATCAAAAGAGGTATATTTAGGCGAAATGCATACGGATGAAAAGGGACGATTAATAATGCTAGGAGGACGTGGAAAATCTGAAAATACCAAAGGTGATATTGCTATTACTTTTGCTAATAACGAAGGATGGTATGATGATATTTCAGATGGACCTGTAACGGCTGAGGTAGAGTACAATGGTGTAAAACTAAAAGTGGATCCTGCTTGGGTTATTTGTGCACCACCTGATTATGCACCCATGCAAAAATCTGTACGTACAATGTGGGATTTAATGCGAGATGTTGCTGTAACAAGTGGAATGCTTGTACGTCCTGCACGTCCTTCTTTTTCTAAAGATATTTTACCTATTTTTGAGAGAATGACCAATTTGCAATGGGTAAATGCTGGGTTTGCGGCTGCATTTGGTTGGGGAGGTCAATTTAACTACACAACTACAGAATGGATAAAAAAATTAAATGATCCTTCACCTGCCAATTTAGAAATGCGCCGTACGATTTCTAATAATTTCCGTCGTTACAATGTTTCAGGTGCTGAAGCTCCACAACTTTGGCCTTGGATGTATGGAGATGCAATCAGCATACCATCACAAGGTTCCGTTCGCCAACATGCTACGTTGTCTAATTTGCAATTGTCCTTTTTAGACCAATGGGTAAAAGGAGATTTTGATGCCGATTTTATAGATAAAACAGGCTGTCCTCATACTCCGCCACCAATTACTATTGATCGTTTGCCAGTTGCAGAACAACCCGATATGTTGACTAAGGCTGCTATGGAATTTTGTCTAGCAGATGCTTTTCATCCTGGTTGTGAAATGACTTGGCCTATGCGTTCTTCGGGAATGTATATGGCAGCATTTAGATTGAAGCACGCTCCTAAAACGCCACCAGTAAATTCATTTTATTATGGGGCTGAAATGAATAGTGATGTTTTAACATTGGCTAAAGGTCCTATTTTAGGAGGTCAAGTTGCTGGAGGTGTTACGAGATGGATGGCTATTCCTTGGCAAACAGATACGGCTAGTTGTAGGGATGGCTATACTTCGGATTATGATCCTTATGTACCTACCTTTTGGCCTGCCAGAGTGCCTAATAATATTTTGGATGAAGAACGTTATAAAGAAGCGATAAATCCTGAGTTGTCAGAAGAGACACGTAAACAGGCTTTTGCTTATAGAACAGAATGGCTTGTTGATTTGCCTCTTGACGGACAAGACGCTAGTTATACCAATCAGATAAACAGTATGGTTAAGTATTTTGATAAGTTAGCCATTGTTCAATCCCGTTTGGGGACGCCAAATGATGGGGACTTTCCAGCCAAAATGCAGGTGGGTATTGTGCCAAGTGCCGAACAAGAACATGAGTTATTTAAACTAGTAAAAGAAGATTTGGATACCTTATTTAGCAAAAAACAAGGTTGGAATCCAAGTTTAAAAAATCTTTTAAACAGTAGTATTGATCATTTGTCAACAAAAAGAATGTTAACAGAAGAGGAGCTAGAAAGTCATTCACATGATGAATTAATTTCCTTATTAGAAGTGGAATTAACGGATGATTTAGAGAGAACGCCTAGTGTACAAAGGCTATTAAATCTTTTAGCTTCTAAAAAATCTAAGAAAAATAAACTAATAAAAGGGATTAATAAAGTTCAAGGTGTATCTACTGGTATTCCTGAACAATTAGGTCGATTCTCAAGATTTATTCCTAAATAAGAAAATGTTGAATACTACTATTGAAACTGAAATTGTTATTATTGGTGCAGGGATAGCGGGTTGTATAGCCGCTATTTCCCTTGCCCAATCGCATCGAGTTGTCCTTATTGATAAATTAGAAAGTCCTGTGGATCGCATTGGTGAATGTTTAGCACCTGCGGCTCGTAGAATTTTAAAAAAGCTCAATCTGTTGGAAGAATTTGAGAGTAGTATTTCAATAAATGAATGGGATCATGAGAATGGTAATCTTCATATAAAAAATAGAGGAACACAATCGTATTGGGGGAGTAGCCAAGTTCATATTGTAGATCCCTTGCGTAATCCTGATGGGTTTGGTTGGCACCTAAATAGAAAAGCTTTTGAAGATTTTCTTAGGTTTTCAGCAGCAAAACGCGGTGTGCAATGCATATGGCCTGCAAAACTACAAGAGAGTCGGTTTGATGATGAAAATTGGATAATCAGAACTAAAAAGATTGATCAGAATTTGCAAACAGAGAGCCATACGATTAATGCTAAATTTGTAATTGACGCTAGTGGTAGGCAGTCCCATTTTGCTAGGACACAGGGAGTAGTTCGCAATCATTTTGATAAACTCATTGCATGTTGGATAACGATGAAAAACGCTGAGTTAAACAGCATGAGTACCATTTCAACATCAAAACTGGGTTGGTGGTACAGTGCTCCACTACCTAATAATAAACGAATTATTGCTTTTCAAACGGATTCAGATCTAATTGAAAGAGCTACAGTCAAAGAGTTAGATTTGTTTATAGAATCGGCCAAAAAGAATCCAGAAATGGAGAGGTTTTTGGAGAAAAACACAAGTGAAATTCAATTTCATGGTACTGTTGCCGCTAATTCGAGTAAGTTAAATCAAGTGACAGGGAAACAGTGGGTTGCTTTGGGTGATGCGGCTGTTAGTTTTGATCCTCTTTCATCACAAGGCATGTTTAATGCGATGGCCAATGCAATGCAACTTACAGAATTATTATTGGCACTAAACCTAGTGAAAGAACCAACGGAATCTAAAAACAGGGTGTTTTATGAAATTTATTCCCAACAAATTAATCAAGTATGGGAGCATTATATGAAACATAAAAACATTTTTTATAATCAAGAAAAACGTTTTAAAGATGAAGCATTCTGGTCAAGAAGGCATGTAGATGAATTTAATAAAAATACATAAGCTAATAAGATAAAATTTCTTCATTAAAAAAAAACCGAAGTAGACATACTTCGGTTTTATCAATTTATGAAAAAAATGATTTTACTTGATCCACATCAAAAGATTTTTTCTCTTCATCGACAGTAATAATACATGTGGCAACGGCTTTCTTCTTGCCTTGTAGCAAAGCTATTTTTTCTTCGATTGTGTCTTTGCAAATCATGCGATAGGCCATCACTTTTTGTTTTTGTCCAATACGGTAACAACGGTCAATGGCTTGATTTTCTACAGCGGGATTCCACCAAGGATCGACTAGGAAAACATAATCGGCTTCGGTTAAATTGAGCCCTGTTCCTCCAGCTTTTAGACTTATTAAAAAGACACGAATGGCTGCGTTATTCTGAAAATTGTTTACTTTTTCTTCCCTGTTGGTTGTTTGTCCGTCAAGGTATTCGTAATGAATCTCTTCATTGTCTAATCTACTTTTAATGAGTTGAAGCATTTTTACAAATTGAGAAAAAACCAATATTTTATGATTTCCAGTTTTCTCTTTGATGTTTTCAATCAATAAATCTAGTTTTACAGATTGATTTCCGTAATCTTCTTCATCCGAAATTAAGGCAGGAGAATTGCATATTTGCCTCAATTTTGTCAATCCTTCTAAAATATACATTTGGGCATTTTCTACGCCGTTTTCGTCTATTTTATTAATGAGGTAATCTCGATATTTATTTTTAAAACTATCATAAACTTTGCGCTGTTCATTGCCCATTTCGCAATAAATAATACTTTCTGTTTTCTCGGGAAGTTCTTTGGCGACTTGTTCTTTGGTTCTTCGTAGTAAGAAAGGAGCAATCATTTTACTCAACAAATGGGAGGCTTCATGATTCTTTTCTTTATCAATAGCATCGGAAAATTCCGTTTTAAAATGAGTCATATTACCCAATAAACCTGGATTAATGAAATTCATTTGAGCGTACAAATCAAAGGTGTTATTCTCTATAGGTGTTCCTGTAAGTACTAATCGGTTGTATGAATTTAATAAACCAACCGCTTTGTAACGTTTAGAATTTGGATTTTTTATAGCTTGACTCTCGTCCAAAATAATATAATTGAACTTGAAATCTTTCATGAACTCCACATCATTTAATAACGAACCGTAAGTAGAAATAATCAAGTCATATTTTGAGAAATCGTCTTTATTGTCCATACGATTTGAACCTACAAAAGCCAACATTTTCAGCGTAGGGCAAAATTTAGCGATTTCGTTTTTCCAGTTAAAAATTAAAGAAGTTGGTGCGATAATTAAAGAAGGCAAGCAATTTTTATCTTTTAGTTTTAAATATTGTAAAAACGTGATCGCTTGCAATGTTTTTCCCAGTCCCATATCATCTGCCAAGCAACCACCCAATTGATTTTTATCTAAGAACGCAAGCCAATTTAAACCGTGGTGTTGGTAATCTCTTAATTTGGCTTTGATGCCTTTTGGAATTGCAACTTCTTCAATATTCGAAATATTTTGTAAGCGTTTCTTCTTTTCTAATAATTCGACTAAAAAAGGCGGCTTTTTCTCCATCTCTTCGAAAAGCTCATCAATAATTCCAAATTGATAATTTGAAAGTTTGATGCCATCTTTCTTAATTTCTCCAACTTTGAAATAATTAGAGAATTTTTTCATCCATTCTTCTGGCAGAATTCCAAGTGTTCCATCTCCAAGTGCAACAAAATTGGTTTTCTTTAGAAAAGCTTTTTGAAGGTCTTTCAATCCTACTTTTTGATTACCAAAACTAATGTCAATTTCCAAATCAAACCAATCAATATCTGATTTTAAGCCAACTTTAATTATGGGCTTATTGATGTTAAATTTGAATGATTTTAGATTGTTTGCTCCAAAAACCTTCATTTCCTGTTGATGCATTCTATCGGTAGCATGTAGCATCCAATAATTTTCCATCAATTGTTCTGGAGTTAGAAAAAAGAATTCGTCTTGCTCTGCAAATGCAGGGTGTAGTCCTCTAAATTCTTCTATGAAATTATCTTCAAAGGATTGATTTCGTTCTTTATATAAAATGCTTTTCTTGTTGTTTTTATCTTTAGAATTTTCGAGAAGCATTTCATTAGAAAAAACTGGAACTAGCTGACTTGGATATTGAACAGCAGGTTTGAAAACAATGTATTGTCCTTCAAAATCAGTAATGTAAACGTGTTTTTCAATATCTATTTCGGCTGTTTTTGATTTGCTTTTTTTGAAAAGTGCCGATTGAATTTCAAATTTTTCAGACAATGGTTTTACTATTTTTTCAAAAAAATCAGGAGTGTCTTTTTTTAGGTAGTTAATTTCCGCATAATTAATAAAATGGTTGAGGTAAATGGAAAGTTTTGCATCATTTATAGGAAGTATTACTCCATCTACAAAAATGAACAATGGCGTAATTTGTATTGTATTACTGTCTAAATTATAGTTCTTTTCATTTAGTGATACTTTTGCTTTTAAGGTATAGAAATAAGCCGTTTCGCTTATTGTAAAAAATAACTTTATCGTTTTATTGTCATAAACACAAGGAGTTAAATTTTTGCGAACAAGGTTTTGATTTCCATCATAAGTGTAGCTGAAATTGTTTTGCAAAACAGTCACAAGTTCTTGTGCAGATGCGATAGCTTTTTTTAAATAAGTTACCTCTTTGGTAGATTTATATTTGGATAATGTTGTGTTGACCTGCATCGTTTTCACTATCAAACTTTGCTCTTCATCCGAGTTGTAAAACATCAAAGCATCCTCAAAATTATAAGTGTTTATTCTTGTAATAGAAGATGAAAAATCAGTTTTGGTTTTATTGTATTTGGCTTGAAAGAGAATTAGTTCTTGGAATTTTTTTCTTTCAAATTCAAAACAAACTCCCAAACCAAAATCATTATCTTTATTGTTTAAAGTAGGTAAATTTATGGTGGTTTCTACCTCATCTGTCTTGAATATTTTTGAGTAATCTCTAGAATCAGTTGTAATGTTCTTGGCTTTTGGTGTGGCTTCAAAACCTTTAGTAGAGAATTTAAAAGTAAAAAGACTATTATAGTCATCATCAGTATTGAAGCCATATTTAGCAATGGCATCTTTTGTTTTTTCTTCGATATAATTTTGAGTAAACAAATTTTCGCCAAAGACATATACAATTTCCTCTAGTGCATTGCTTGTGTGTTCACACGGTTTTTTTGCCTTTGTACAACTACATTCACATTCTAAAATTTCGGTTTCTGGATTGTATTTAAATGATTGTTGGTATGTGTTCCAACCAGAGACTTTTGTTATTACCTCCGTTTGTGAGACTGCAATTATTTTATATTCATCATAATTGTATCTATGATATTTTTGGATAACAGTCCAATAATTAATAGTGTTTAATGTTATAATACCATCGATTAATTTGGCTTGGTTCGGTTTTAGTTTTTCGATTTTGTTTACAGTTTCAAGAGGAAGTTCTTCAAATAGAGTGTAGTTTTTGTCTTTCTCAGGAATTATTGTTGGAATAGCACCATTGTAATCTTCTATAATTATTTTTAAAGAGGCAATTATATGTTTGCAAATACCAGGATAGGTCTTTTTGTATGGACAAGTACATGAAGTGCTTATCTCATCATTTTCTAAGCTTATTTTAATAATGTAATCTTGATCACTAGTTCCTACACATTTAAGCTCAAATTTAGTAGTAGAATATTCAGTAATTATTGGATATACATAATGTGAATTACTCCTTGAATTAGGATTGCTATGTGTTTTGATGTATTTTTTTATTCCTTTGATATCCATTCTAATTTTTCTTGTTCAAATTTATAGAAATAGTATTACTGTAAAAAGTTATTTAAAATAAAAAACCGAAGTATTGCTACTTCGGTTTAAAAGGGAATATATATTAATTCGTTGGATGCAACGAAAACCTACTGAAATTTAAAGTTAATTAAATTAACAATGTCAGTCTTAGACTGCCTAAGACTTCTTATGGGTTTCATTTTGACAAGCTCAATATGGTAACAGTTGTACAGTTTAACTATAAATAACTATTACACCCAATGGCTTAAATTAGTATTACTTTTTGATAAGTTCTAATTCACATTTTCTTTCTTTAGCACTAGCTTTTATACATTCCTCAGAGTTACCACAGTTAATTACTGCTTTAGACTTTCCGTGAGCGATGTATTCCATTTTTTCAACTGGAATTCCTTTAGATGTCAAGTACTTTATAACAGCAGTAGCACGGTCTTCGGATAGTTTCAAATTGTATGGAGATGTACCAATAGCATCTGTATAAGCATCAATTTGAAGACTCATATTGGGATTTGCATTAATAATAGTAATAGAAGAATCTAGACTATTTTTATTTCCATCATCAATTTTAGATTGATTAAAATCAAAATAAACCGGTTCAAGTACTGGTTTTTTTGGAGTATTTTTCACTAAAGGAATGTCTTTTTTCAAATCGGTTTCACTAGCTAAGAAGTTGCTGCTGTTGGCAGTGTATTGGTCGTTATTAGCTACAATTGTGTATGTTGTTCCTGGTTTGATTTCGAATGAATATCTACCATCGTTACCTACAGTGATTTTTTCTGAAAGATTAGAACTGTTAGTCAAAGAAACTGAAGCTCCTGAAATAGGTTGATTTGTACTTGAATCGACAATAGTTCCATTTATAAATGATTTTATAATGGTGTTGCTAAAGCGATAAATGTTATCAACCAATGCACCTTCTCTGTTTGAAGCAAAATAACCTAATGTTTTATCTCCATTGATGATGAAAGAAAAATCATCAGATTTACTATTAATTACATCCCCTAAATTTTGCGGTGTTGAAAAAGTGTTATTAGTTAATTTACTTTCGAAAATATCAAAACCACCCAATCCTAAAAGTCCTTCGGAAGCAAAATATAAAGTATTGTCATTACTAATAAAAGGGAATTGTTCCGCTCTATTGGTGTTTATAGTAGTTCCTAAATTTTTAGGTTTACCATAAGTTCCATCAGAATTAACTGAAACAACATATATGTCCGTGTTTCCTATTGATCCAGGCATGTCAGAAGCAAAATACAATTGAGTACCATCAGCACTTAATGAGGGATGAGCTACAGAATAATCATCCCCGTTAAAAGGTAGTTCACTGATGTTTCCCCATGCGCCATTGTTTAATGTCGCTTTGTAAATTTTCATTTGTGTGATTTTATCGTCATCCTTTTTCTTTTTACCGTTTACGTTGTTGTTTCTAGTGAAATAAACGGTTTTGCCATCTTTACTAAATGACGTATTTGCTTCGTGGATATCAGAGTTAAGACTTTTTGAAAAAGCTTTCGCTGACTGCACATCTCCATTATTTTGGATCGTACCCACATAAAGATCTAGATAGGGTTGGTTATTCCATTTGTAAATTTTCCCATCACCACGTGATGAAGCAAAAACAAGACTATCTCCATAAAAACTTGGTGCAAAATCAGATGTTGTTGAACTAGCCGTTATCTTTTCGATTTTAGAAGTAATGTTGCTGTTGTTTTTTAAGTTTTTAAAATAATCAACAGTATTTATTTTTTTACCAGTAGCCTTTTCGAAGTATAGATCTGCATTTGCATAATCTCCTGTACCTCTCAAGGTTTGGTTGTATTTGAATAAATAATCAGCACTTACTTTTTTGCCATAATTTTTCACTAAAGTAGCATACCATTTTTTTGCTTCGGGTAGATCTTTTGTGTTGTAATAAGAGTCCCCTAGTTTCTCTAAAACCTCTTGTGATTTAGGTTCTATTTTTAAAAGTTCAGGAATCGCATTAGTATAGTCTTTTTGGTTTAATAAATGATCAACCTTTTTTAAGTTTTGTGCTCGAGTAAGTGTTGTAAATACTACAAGAGTCAACAATATAGTTACAATTTTTTTCATTGTCATGTGTTTTTATTAAAAGAATCTTGGAGATTTGTCGTACCCTCTATTGAATAATGTTCCTAAGTCGTATAAAAGAATAAATTCATGAGATGCTGAAGTAACAGCATTCAAATTATTCGTGATACGATCATACGCATATCCAATTCTTAATTCTGGAGTTACTCTAATATTTAGTAGTCCACTAATTGATTCTTCTAAGCGATAACCTACGCCTAATTCAATTCGATTGTTGTATAATACATTTGCGGTAGCATCTACAGCTATTGGTGCACCTTGAACATATTTAGCCATAAAGGCAGGTTTTAGCTTAAATTGATCACTTAGATCTACTACATAGCCGGCTGTCAAATAAGAAATCATATTTTCTCTCCCTACATACTTTCCGTTACTAACATCGATGTGCTGTGGGTTTAATAAGTTGGCTAATGATAATCCCGCGTAGAATTTTTCGGTGTTATAATAAGCACCTAGTCCAAAGTTTATAAAGGCCTTAGAAATATCATTTTCAAATGATTTATCAGGTGTAGCAGATTCTAATTTTACAGAACTAAAGTCTGTATCATAGATATTAACACCTGCTTTTAATCCAAAAGATAGGCTTCTTTGATTTCCTAAATTCAATTTATAGGCATAATCAGCATTTATATTTTTTGAGTTTAAAAAATTTCCAACTTTATCATTTGTGAAAGATATTCCCGCTTCAACATTATCTGTGAAAGCTTTGTGAGCAAAAAATGCGGTGGTTTGTGGGCCATTAATTTCGGTCCATTGCCTTCTGTGTATTAATCCAAAGTTGATTGCTTCTGTTTGTCCTGTAGTGTATGCAGGATTCACAATACTCATATTATACATATATTGAGTAAATTGTGGGGTTTGTTGCGCTTTTATATTAATAGAAAAACCAACAACTAATAGTGTCAAGATTATTTTATTTTTCATTTACATCGTAAGATTTAGTAATTCTTAATTTTAAATTATCTGCTTAGGTATATTTCTCCTTGAGCAGGTTTTTTACCTTCTATATTGAATGTAATCAGATAGTAATAAACGCCAACGGGAACTAACTCCCCTTTACCATCATTCTCACCATTCCATTCAGGGGTATTTGCATCTCCTTTGTAAACGATTCTTCCCCATCTGTTAAATATTTTGATATTAAAATTAGGGTATAAATTTTTGATATATGATGTAGAATAAGTGTCGTTTACGCCATCATCATTAGGGGAGAATCCAGTGTAAATAATGTCTTCAGGACATTTAAAAACTACTGTAATAGCTTTTCTTGAAGTGCTTTCACAACCTGAAATATCATTAATGCTTCCTGCCCAATACGTTTCATTTGTTTTTAGCTCAGAAGTTGGAGCTAACGCTGTGATTGATGTTTCAGATTCATACCAATTAATAGTACTTCCTGTAGTTGTTGTGACAGTTAAGTCATTAAGGACTGGAATGTTTTTTAATGGACAAAATTCCATTGTTGGTTTTGGTATCGTTACTAATCCAGCGGGATCTTTATAAGTTGCAGTTACCATATTTCGTGGTGAACTAGTACAACTTGATAAAGAGGCATCTACATAATAAGTAGTTGTAGCCGTCAAGTTAGGAATTACTAATGATGTCCCCGTTCCCACTAAATTTCCTCCAGTTAATGCGTCGTACCAGTTTATCGTACCAGTTGAAGCGTTTGCTTCTAAAGTTACTGTACCTGGGCCACAAGTTGATGCGTCGTTAGTAGAGGTAATGGTAGGAATAGAATTTGGTACAGCAGTAATTTTAGTTCTTGAAACACTAGTACATCCAGATAGAGTTGCATCTACGTAATAGTCTGTTGAAGCGCTAATGCTTACAGTAATTGATGTTCCAGTACCTATTAAATTTCCTCCAGTTATAGCATTATACCAGTTTATAGTTCCAGCTGAAGCGACTGCATTAAGTGTCGCCGAATTTGGAGTACAGTCAGCAACTTGAGTAGTTGATGTTATTGTAGGTGTAGTTGTCAAATTAACTGTTACTTTTAAACGAGCAGGACTTGGACAGCCATTTGTTGATTTTGCTTCTGCCCAATATTCACCACTTGCCAACGCTGTGGAAGCAATCAAAGGAGTTGTTCCAATTTCCGTACTATACCATGAAACATTAGTGCCAACTACTTGTAAATTTCCAACAGTTGGATTTTCTGTCGAACAGAAATTTTGTATAGCATTTCCAGTAGGAGTTGTAGGAATAGCGTCTGCAATAACTTCATAAAATAATGGTAAAGTTATTCCATTCGTAAGCATGTCTAATCTGTATTTTTGACTACCAGCCGATGCAGTTATTGTTAAATCTCCTTTCGTTTCTCCTGGGATTATTTCGTATAAATTAGTCGTTGTATTTAATTTATACCATTGAAGACCCGTTGTGGCTGTAAATTCAAAAATAGGGTACGATTCATGTACATTTGTATTCCCTGCATCATTCCATTGGGAACCTCTATTTTGAAACTCAAATTGAGCATATGCTTCTATGTTTGTAGGGCTAAATTGATATAACAACCATCCAGGCGGTACTCCAGGATTTGGGGTATAATTGTTAGGTTCGCCGGCTGACCAGTTCATGTATGAGTCAGTAACTCTAGCTCCATTAATCCAATACCATCCACCATAAGTGTCTTTTGCTTCAGAATAACTAAATGCATCTTCATATTGTTTTAATCCTAGCCAAAGAGCGATATTATCATTTCCTGTAAAACCTTTGCTTTGTAATCCACTATAAACAGCAGTTTCTTCAGCTTGACTGTCTACTATGTACATAGAAGCTCCTGGGATACTGCTAATAAGTGTATTGGCATCTTCCCAAGTCATTGCTGTCGGTTTTATGTAATAGGTAGAATTTCCATATTGTGTTACTTTGGTTAAGTTTAAACCACTACCATTTGTGTTTTCTGCGGTAAATTGTTCTTCAGAAAGAATATTGTTAGCCGATATTTTTACTACATCTCCTGTACAAACAGTGTTTGGTTTGTCTGCAGAAATAGTTGGTGAAATTTCATAAACAATAGTTTTTAATCTAGTTTGAATTCGAGCTTTGGGAGAGGTTTCTAGATAATAAGTTTTCCCGGTTTGAAGAGGGGTTGTTGATAATAAAGCACTTCCGCCAGTAAGTACATCATACCAAGCAGCTGATGACCCTGATGGGAGATCAATTACTTTTAAGTCAGCAACTGTGAAAGTCTTAGTGACAGAGTTTAGGTAAGTGAACGTTAGTTCTACTTTTACTTCTTGTGACCAGGAAAAATTACTAAGAAGAAGTAATACTCCTAAAAACAATAATTTTTTTAGGTTGTTTTGTTTCATACGGGTTAATTTTTAGTTGTTAATTTCGTTGTTAATTAGATAGAATTTTAATAATTCTTAAAAAACTCTTAATAAAATGCAATTTAAGGACAATAATTAAGATAAAATTTGGGATATTTATCTCTTTATTGCTCTTTTTTACCTCATTATTAAGGTTTTTAATTTTTAAATAGTTCCTTGAACGTTAATAAATAGTTATTTTCTAAATAACATTTATAAGGAGCAAACTTAAATTTTAGTTATTTTAAATATGTTTTTACTGACTGGATTTAAACTAGACAAACCATTTCTTTATCAAGTATTCTCTATTATATTGAAAGTAATAGAAGGGTTAATTTGTTTTTGTAGCGGATTATTTATGCATAAAAAAACCGAAGTATCTCTACTTCGGTTATAAATCAAAAATCAGAAACTTACAATAACCCCGCTCTTTTCAACAAAGCATCAGGTTTTGGTTCTTGACCTCTAAAGCGTTTGTACAACGTCATCGGATGTTCCGTTCCTCCTTTAGAAAGAACATTTTCTTTAAACTTAGTAGCTACTTCTTTATTGAAAATTCCTTTTTCTTGGAAGTATGCAAAAGCATCAGCATCTAGGACTTCTGCCCATTTGTAACTATAATATCCTGAGGAATAACCCCCTTGAAAGATATGTGAAAAAGCCGTACTCATCGCATTTTTGGCTACATCTGGGTATAATTGTGTGGCTGCGAATTGTTCTGTTTCGAAAGTTTTTACATCTGTGATTGCTGTTGGATCTTGACCATGCCATCCCATGTCTAACAAACCAAAACTCAACTGACGCATCGTTGCCAGTCCTTCTTGAAAACTCGCGCTTTCTTTGATTTTTTGTACATATTCCATCGGAATCATTTCTCCAGTTTGGTAGTGTGTGGCGAACAATGCCAAAGCTTCAGGCTCGTAGCACCAATTTTCCATTACTTGACTTGGCAACTCAACAAAATCCCAATATACCGAAGTTCCTGATAAACTTGGGTATGTTGTGTTAGCTAGCATGCCGTGCAATCCGTGTCCAAATTCATGAAATAAAGTGGTCACCTCGTTAAAAGTTAATAAAGATGGTTTGCTTTCTGTTGGTGGTGTAAAATTACAAACATTCGAAATGTGTGGTCTTTCGTTAACATCATCTTTAATATATTGCGATTTGAACGAAGTCATCCAAGCGCCATTTCGTTTTCCTTTTCGAGGGAAAAAGTCGGCATAGAAAATAGCGACTAAGTCTTTGTTTTTGTCGGTTACTTCATACGTCATTACTTCTGGATGGTATTTGTCAATGTCAAATACTTCGGTAAAAGTCAGTCCGTATAATTTTTGAGCAATTGTAAAAGCACCATTTAAAACTTTTTCTAACTGGAAATAAGGTTTTAGTTTTTCATCATCAAAATCAAATAATTTTTGTTTTAATTTTTCAGAATAATACCCGCCATCCCATTTTTCTAAAGTTTCGAGTCCATCTATTTCTTTGGCGAAAGCCGACAACTCTGCGAACTCTTTTTGAGCGGCTGGTTTGGCTTTGGCCAATAAATTATGAGAGAACGAAAGTACTTTTTCAGGACTTTCAGCCATACGTTCTTCCAATACAAAGTGTGCGTGAGTAGCATAACCTAATAGTTGTGCACGTTCAAAACGCAATTTGGCAATTTTTAAAACTATTTCTTGATTGTCAAATTCGTTATTTTGAAATCCTCTCGCACCAAAAGCAATCGCTAGTTTTTTACGCAATTCACGATTATCAGCATACGTCATAAACGGAATATAACTCGGGTGATCCAACGTGAAAATCCAGCCTTCTTTGTCTTGGGCTTTTGCCAAAGAGCGAGCGGCTTCGATAGTGCCTTCGGGTAAACCAGCAAGATCTTTTTCATCAGTCAAATGCATTTCGAACGCATTGGTTTCAGCCAAAATATTTTCACCAAATTGCAAACTCAACTTAGATAACTCTTTGTCGATTTCGCGCAGTTGTTTTTTCTTGTCTTCGGGTAAGTTGGCTCCGTTTCGAGAAAAGCTCTTGTATTTTTTATCTAATAATGTGCTTTGTTCAGGTGTCAGTTTTAACGCTTCTCTTGAGTCGTAAACTGCTTTTACACGAGCAAACAATTCAGGATTGAGACGAATATCATTACCAAATTCCGATAATAAAGGCGAAACTTCCTGAGCGATTTTTTGCATTTCGTCATTGGTTTCAGCCGAATTCAAATTGAAGAAGATACTTGATGCACGATCTAAAATATCACCGCTATAATCCATGGCTACAATAGTGTTTTCAAATGTAGGGGTATCGGGATTATTTGCTATAGCTTCAATTTCGGCTTTCGCCAAAGCAATTCCTTCTTGAATAGCGGGTGAATAATCTTCGTTTTTTATTTGAGAAAAAGGAGCTGTATTGTGCTTTGTATCAAAATGTTGGGTTAGGATATTCATTTTTATGTTTTTGCTGTAGGGACAGGTCGCGACCTGTCCGTACCTGTTTTTTAGTAAAGATTAATTTTTCAGTGAAGCCGAAGCCTTTATCACTGCTTCTTTCAATTCTAATTTATAAGCAATTATGCGATCAAGTATTTCTTTATTACTACTTCCGATAATTTGAGCAGCTAAGATTCCAGCGTTTTTTGCACCGTTAAGTGCTACAGTAGCAACAGGAACGCCACCTGGCATTTGTAAAATAGACAAAACCGAATCCCATCCATCAATAGAATTACTTGATTTTACAGGAACTCCAATTACAGGAAGTGGCGACATTGAAGCAACCATTCCAGGTAAATGTGCTGCCCCACCGGCCCCAGCAATAATTACGGATATACCACGTGAGTGTGCATTATTACTGAAATCAAATAATTTCTCTGGAGTTCTATGAGCAGAAACAATATCTACTTCTGTTTCGATTCCAAATTCTTTTAATATATCGATGGCATCTTGCATTACGGGCATATCTGAGATGCTTCCCATGATTACGGCTACTTTGCTCATGTTTTTTATTTTATTTAAAAATTGAAAGATTTAAAAATTGAAAGATCGCTCTTTTTATTTTCAAATTTTCAAATTGTTATATTTTCAAATTAACTAATCACTCTAATAGTATTCTTCACATCCTCAGCAATTCTTCTTGCTTCTTTGATGTCTTCGTTTACGATGGTTACGTGTCCCATTTTTCTAAAAGGACGAGTTTGTTTTTTTCCGTAAATATGTGGTGTAACACCGTTCCATCCTAAAATGGTTTCGATGTTTTCATAAACCACATTTCCAGAAAATCCTTCGGCACCTACTAAGTTGACCATAATTCCAGCAACTTTACTATCGGTATTTCCTAAAGGTAAATCTAATACCGCACGTAAATGATTCTCAAATTGAGATGTATAACTGGCTTCAATAGAATAATGACCCGAGTTGTGTGGACGAGGAGCAACTTCGTTTACAATGATTTCATCGTTTTCGGTTTGGAACATTTCCACCGCTAATAATCCCACATGATTGAATTTCTCCGAAACATTTAAGGCGATAGCTCTTGCTTTTTGCGCAACAGTAT
>NZ_JBAWDL010000141.1:0-2032 GCF_049590715.1 Flavobacterium sp. | reverse complement strand
GTGGAAGGCGACCCGCTCGCGCTTGGCCATGGCGGCGGGGTGACAATATCCATAGTAGCGCACGGCACGCAGGCCGCGCGGCAGGACGTGGCGCAGGTAGCGTTTGACGAACTCGACGCCAGGGAGGGTGTCGATGCGCGGGGCGTTGTTGTTAGCTCGGTCTTTCCAGCGGAAGCTCACTTGGGTGTCGGTGATAGAAACGATGCGGGAGTCGCCGATGGCGGTGCGACAGACATATCTTCCGAGATACTTAATCACATTTTCACCGCTGCCAAATGGCTGGAGATGGATGCCCCAATCTTTGTTCCAAACGGCGGGATCGATGTCTGGCAGCTCGTGCTCCGTGGCGAGGGTTGCGAGGCCGTCGCGAAAGCGGGCGCGGAAAACACTTCTCAACGCGGGCTGCGGCACGAGGAAGTTCGCATTCTTCACCCGGACCACACGGCCGGTGACGTCGATGCCGGCACCCGGCACGATGCAGTGGAGGTGGGGGTGGAAATGCAGTCTCTGGTTCCAAGTGTGGAGAATCATGGTGAAGCCGCTGGTCGCCGCGCCGAGCCAACGGGGATTCGCCAAGGTGTCTGATAGGGCGGAGGAGGCAGCGGCGAAGAAGAGTTGATAGATCGACTTTGCCTGCGGGGTGAAGAACAGCGACCGCAGTTCCTCGGGCAAGGTGAAGGTGACCATGAAGTAGGGCGCGCCGACACGTTTGGCGAGTTGGCGTTCCACCCATTCCGCGGTGGCTTCCTTGCCGCACTGCGGGCAGGAGCGGTGGTTGCAACTGTGGAAGTGGAACTCGCGTTTTCCACACGGTTCGCAGGCATGGAGGTGCCCGCCCATTTCCGCACTGCGGCAATGGGTGATGGCCCAGACGGCGCGACGCTGTGCGCCGCCTAACACGTGGTGATTCTCACGCAGAAAGGCGGGCAGGAAGCGGCGCAGCGCGTCGATGACGGCGGCTGCCATGGTCTTTTCCTCCGGTGGCGAATCATTCTAACGGGGAAGCTCAAGGCAGAGCGTTTCCACCAGTTCGCGGCTGTCTTGCTCGCTGCGATGGGTCAGGTGAAGATAGATCATGGTGGTGTCGATATGGCGATGTCCTAGCAGCGCCTGCACCGTGTGCAGGCCCGCGCCGGCTTCCACTAAGTGGGTGGCGAAACTATGGCGCAGCGTGTGCATCGTGCAGACTGGAATGTTTAACTCCTTGCGTGCCGCGACGATGAGGCGCTGCAATGAGCTAACAGGCATCGGCCGCACTGCCTCATGCATGCGTTGTGCGACTTGGTCAAGTGGGCAGGCACCGCGGCCGACGTTAGGAAAGAGCAGCAGTGGATGGCGGTGCACGCTCCAGTAGCGGCGCAAGTCCTCGATCATGGTGGGAGAGATCGGCACCATACGGTCTTTGTTTCCCTTGCTCTTGCGAATCCATAACTTGCCGCCTTCCGCATCGATGTCGTGGATGGTGAGCGATAGGCACTCTGATAGACGTAGCCCGCAGCAATAGATGAGCTTCACCGGGATGCGGTAGCGACGCAGGCGGATGTGCCGGAGTAGATGGATGACTTCTCTGCGAGTCAGGACGGCGGGCAGGTGTTCCTCGTCCTTGGTACGGATCTGGGAGAAAATTTTCCACTCCTCACGCTCAAGCATTCCGACGAAGAAAAGCTTCGCCGCAGCGGCGGACTGGCGGATGGTTTTGGGCTTCCAACGCTTGACGGTTTTGACGTGCAGGAAGTAGTCGCGCAGCATTTCTTCGGTCATCGCGGCGGGATCGCATGGGGCTTGCTCATGGATGAGGCGCAGCTGGCGGTAGTAGGAATGCCGGGTGCGGGGCGCGTCAAAATGCAGCGCGAGATGCTTCGCGAAACTCAGCATCGAGGGATAAGGGTGCGAATCATAATCGAGCGGGTCGCGCTGGGCACATCCCCCGAACGGACGCAAGCCGGGCGGGAGCTTCTGGTAGCCCGCCTCGTCGGTTCTGTCGTCGGGCTTTTTGTCTTGGCGCGAGCGGCGGTTCGGGGTTGGATTCGCG
>NZ_JBAWDL010000140.1:0-1673 GCF_049590715.1 Flavobacterium sp. | reverse complement strand
GTTTGAATTTTATCCAGTCGAAAAGTTCCTCTTTCAATATGATCTGCAATTCTTCCAGGTGTTCCTATTAAAACTGCTGGTGGGTTACTTAAGTTTTTGATCTCCGTATCAATCGAATGCCCACCGTAACAAACATTAATTTTGTAATCAGTTCCCATTTTTTTCCAAACCTGCTCAATTTGAAGCCCTAATTCTCGAGAAGGAACTAAAATCAAACATTGAACGGATAGAAATTCAGGATTTAATAATTCTAAAACTGGCAACAAAAAAGCTAATGTTTTTCCAGAACCTGTAGGCGATAACAACAAAATATTATTATCATGTAAAATAGCATCTTGTGCTACTTCTTGCATTTCGTTTAAGTTCTCAATTCCTAAATTCTTAAGTATATTTTGGGGAAGGTGTTTTGGATTCATTTTTATAATTTGTGCAAAGGTAGTTTTTTTAAAATTATGATAGTTACTACAATTTATCCAACTTATTCCAAACACAAATGCTATATAACCCATATTATTGCTCCTCAGCCCTATCCAATAAGAGGGAAGTGATTGGGTTAAATTATATATTAGTTTGATATCAGTATCAATATCTCCAAAGTGTCCCCGAAATAAAACATCAAAAAAAAACTGTCAAGACTTCTTTAAAAGAAAGTCTTGACAGTAAAAAAAAGGTTTTAATATAATAAGGTTTGTCAATTATGCATTGTTCACTCCTTTATTAATCTTAGTTTTAGAATCCGTATACTACCCCTACAGCAAACTGTGAAGCTGATTTAGTATCGTTAACTACACTTCCTGATTTCATAAAAATATCTTCAGAACCATTATCTAATCTAAATTCTGGAATGATTGTCAATGCTCCAGCTTTTAAGTTAGCTGATAAAGTCAAAGCAGTTACTGATACATCACCAGAATTTTCTTTGAATTTAAAATACTCACCACGTAAACCTAAATCAAAGTTTTCAGTTACTGCAACCGCTGGATATAAAGCTACACCTGTGTACCCAACTTTGTCTCCATTTGAAAAATCAGCAGTGTTTAATCCTAAAGAGAATTTTTCTGATAATTGAAAAGCAGCTGTTAAGTCAATAATAGTTCCACTTTCAGAACCATCCATAAAGTTAATGTAAGCACTTACACCCTCTGCTGGAGTTATTGATAATTGTGCTCCAACAGCATTTAATCCTTTAATTGGATCTGCTTTGTATGAATTCCATTGGTCATTAAACAAACCTACCATCAAACCAACTTTGTCAGAGAAAGCATAGTTCGCTTTTACTCCTGCATTTTGGAATGGTCCGTTTGTAAACAAATAAGATGTAGAATAATGGAAGTTAGCCAATGGCGAAATTACTTCATATCCTACAAATGTTCCCATATAACCTGCTGTAAAGCTTAATTTATCTGTTGCTGCATAAGTAGCATACAAGTTTTGAATATGGAATGAGTTAAATCCGTTCCCTTCATCATAAGTATTATCAGAATTTGGAAGAGATTGAAATTGTCCTCTTGGACCGAAAGAAACCTCACCTACGAAAGATGTTTTACCTGTAGTTTTCTTTAAAGCAATGTCAATCATTCCTAAAGAGATTGAGTTGTGATCTGTTGCAAAACTTGTTGGAATGTTTTCACCTTTAGCAAAGTCATACTTGTAATAAAGATCGGCAGATCCAG
>NZ_JBAWDL010000139.1:0-17641 GCF_049590715.1 Flavobacterium sp. | reverse complement strand
CTGCTAGTTTTTCAGCTTTGTCTTTAGTTCTATTAATCAGTGTGATATGCTCGTTTTTGGTATGTTTGACCAAATTTTCACAGGTATTTCTACCGATTTTCCCTGTTCCGAAAAGCAGAATATTTTTGTTACCAATGTCCTCAACATTTTTGATAATGTATTGCACAGAGGCAAAGGAAACAGAAGTTGCCCCTGAACTGATTTCGGTATTTGTTTTGATTTTTTTACTGGCTTGAATAACAGCATTGACTAATCTTTCCATGAAATTATTAACCAGTCCTAATGCTTTTGCATGAATAAAACTGGTTTTTATTTGGGATATAATTTCAAAATCACCCAGAATTTGGCTATCTAAACCTGTACCCACTCTGAAAATATGATTGATGGCTTCTTGGCTTTTATAAACAAAACCCACCCTTTGAAATTCCTCAACGCTTCCTTGACTGTTTTCACAAATCAATTTGATTAACTGAAAAGGGTGTTCAGCAAAACCATATATTTCGGTACGATTACAAGTAGAAGTTACTACTAAGCTTTCTATGCCTTCGGCTTTAGCTTGCTCTAGTAATTGTGTTTTGGCAACAGCATCTAAACTAAATCTACCTCTAGTTTCAGCATCCGCTTTTTTATAGCTTAGTCCTACTGCGTAAAAATAATGATGCTTTGATGTTATGTTTTTTTCCATAAATTGCCTTTTCAAAAGAAAGTGCAACAAAATTATTACTATAGTATCGATAAAAGTAACGCTAGAAGTTCTTTTTGTGTCGCTGTATGTTTTTTTAACACCAAACCCTATATTTTGTTTAAATTATTCTATTTTTGTACTGAAATCAGCCAATAACAACAAATCTGTTTAGAGTCATTCTAAATAATAAAAGCTGATTTTTATCATCCTTTTAATAAAAAAATGTCGCTATGGGTTCGCAAGAAATTATAAAAATTGAAGATGATTTTATATTAATTCGCTTTCAAAATGATGGTTCTGAACCATTTTTTGCACAACGAGAAGTTAGTAGTGGACTAATTCAATTTCACTTTGGCCTCAAAGGAAATGCTAAATTCATCTTCAATCAAGGGAATTACACCTTAGAATTAAAAGAAGAGAAATCCTTGTTATTATACAACCCCCAGAAAGAATTGCCTCTTAATTTAGAATTGGCACCTAATTCATGGGTAATTTCATTGATTGTTTCTATCAAGAAATTTCATGCTTTATTTTCTGCCGAAGCAGATTACATCACTTTTCTGAGTGGCGATAACAAAGACAAAAAATATTATAACGAAGGAAAGATAAGCCCTTCAATGGCAATTGTATTGAGTCAGTTGTTTCACTACAACCTTCATCCTTCGATAAAAAATTTATATTATAAAGGGAAAGGATACGAATTATTGAGTTTGTATTTTAACCGAACTGAAGATCCTAATGCGGAGCAATGTCCCTTCCTAACCGATGAAGACAATGTTCTTAAAATACGAAAAGCCAAAGAAATCATCCTCGCCAATATGGCTGAACCACCAGGTTTACAAGAATTAGCAGATCAAGTAGGATTGAATTTAAAAAAACTTAAAATGGGTTTTAAGCAAATTTATGGCGATACCGTTTATGGTTTTCTATTTGATTACAAAATGGATTCGGCTCGAAAATTACTCGATAGCGGTTCTTATAATGTAAACGAAGTGGGATTGAAAATAGGCTACAGCACCGGAAGTCATTTTATAGCCGCATTCAAAAAGAAATTTGGCACAACGCCAAAAAAATATTTGATGTCTATTAACACAACCATGTAACCTATCATTAGTTTTACATATAAAAGTATCAGTAAAAAATAACAATTATCATATTTCTAAAAAGTTGCTTTTTATACTTTTGACGAAAATTAAAAAACAAAAATACTTGCAAATGAAAGGCGTATTACTAGTAAATCTAGGCTCCCCCGAAAGCCCAACACCAAAGGATGTAAAACCCTATTTAGACGAATTTTTAATGGATAAATTCGTCATTGACGTTCCGTTTTTGTTACGTGCCTTCTTAGTTCGCGGTCTCATTTTGAGAAAAAGACCAGAAGAATCGGCACATGCTTACGCAAAAATTTGGTGGGATGAAGGCTCACCATTGGTAGTTCTTTCTGAAAGAATGCAAAAAAAAGTACAACCCTTAGTTACTGTTCCTGTTGCTTTATCCATGCGCTATGGCACGATGACCATCGAAAAAGGTTTACAAGAACTACACGATAAAGGAGTTACCGAAGTATTGCTTTTTCCTTTGTATCCGCAGTATGCCATGGCATCAACCTTAACGATTTTAGTAAAAGCGGAAGAAATTCGCAAAAAGAAATTTCCTCAAATGACCTTTACGGATGTTCCTGCATTTTACAACAAACCTGATTATATTCAAAACCTAGCTGATTCGATGAAAAAGCATTTAGAAGGTTTTGATTACGACCATTTAGTGTTTTCGTATCATGGAATCCCAGAACGCCACATTCGTAAAACGGACATTACCAAATCACATTGTAAAATTGACGGTTCCTGTTGTAACACACCTTCGCCAGCACACGATTTTTGTTACCGTCATCAATGTTATGAAACTACAAGATTAGTAATAGAAAAATTAGGAATTCCAAAAGATAAATACAGTTTGACTTTTCAATCTCGATTAGCTGGAGACAAATGGTTAGAACCATATACTGATATTGAAATCAACAAAATGCCCGCAAAAGGCATCAAAAAACTAGCAGTAGTCACACCTGCTTTTGTTTCGGATTGCCTAGAAACACTAGAAGAAATTGCGATGCGTGCCAAAGAAGAATTTGAAGAAAATGGAGGCGAGGATTTCATGGCAATTCCTTGCTTGAATGATGGGGACGATTGGTGTCAAACCGTTAGTAATTGGATTAATGATTGGGCGAAGTAAAAAATTTGTTTCAAGTTTAAGGTCAGGTTCGTCATGCAACTTGAAACCTGAAACTTGAAACTTTTAAACAACAACAATGGAACAGTTACCCTCAAACTATCATCAAACGTTACTAGAGTTAAAAGAACGAATTAAACTCGCTCACTATAAAAGCTTATCACTTGTAAATACTGAGATGATTTTAATGTATCTCGACTTTGGCAAAGTAATATCTGAAAAATTAGAATTAGGTTGGGGAGAAGGTATTGTTGACCATATATCACGAGATTTGCGAGCTGAATATACTGGGGTAAAAGGTTTTTCTCCACGGAATTTAAGACGAATGAAACTTATTTTTGAAGAGGTAAAAAATAATTCAATTTGGACACAAGCTGTGTCCAAAATTCCTTGGGGTCATAGCAATGTGATTTTTTCAAAGGTAAAAGATTCTGAAAAGAGGACTTTTTATCTTCTGAAATGTCAGGAAAGAGGATGGAGTAGAGCTGTATTAGAAGAAGAAATAAAATTTGATAGTTTTACTAAAATTAATGATTTTCAAAATAATTTCCCAAAGACAATAGAAGAAAAAAAGTTAATTGATTATCGTTTAGAATTTAAAGATGAATACAATTTGTCTTTTTTAAATTTAGAAGATATTCATTCCGAAAGAGAATTAGAAAATGCAATTGTAAATAATATAACAAAAACACTGGGTCAATTTGGGAATGATTTTGCCTTTATGGGAAGACAATTTCGATTAGAATTAGACGAAAAAGAATATTTTATTGATATACTCTTTTATCATCGAAAATTAAAATCGATGATTGCAATTGAACTTAAAACGACCGAATTCAAACCTGAACACAGCCAACAACTGAATTGGTATTTACAGCTATTAGACAAAACAATTAAATATCCCGAAGACAATCAAAGTATAGGTATTTTACTTTGTAAAACTAAAAGCAAACTAACCGTCGAATACGCTTTAGAAATGGCAAATAAACCCATTGGAGTTGCTACTTATAACTACCATCAATTACCCAAAGGTATTGCGAAATACCTCCCAACAGAACAAGAATTCGAAAAAATATTGCAAAATCCAAATACAGAAACGAATTAATGGAATACTACAACTACCTTAAATCCCTACACCTCATCTTTGTCATCACTTGGTTTGCTGGACTTTTTTATATAGTCCGCTTGTTTGTGTACCAAATTGAAGCCAATGACAAACCATCACCAGAAAAAGAAATTTTGCAAAAGCAATACAAAATCATGACCTATCGATTGTGGTATATTATCACTTGGCCATCGGCAATATTAGCCAGTTTTTTTGCTTTTTGGATGTTGTTATTTACTCCATTAGGGAATTCTTGGTTGCAAATGCCTTGGATGCACGTGAAACTTGGCTTTGTTTTTGTGCTGTACTTGTACCACGGAAAATGCCACCAAATATTCAAGCAATTACAAAAGGATGATGTCAAATACACCACTAATTTTATGCGTTTGTGGAATGAAGGAGCCACCATCATACTTTTTGCAGTCGTATTTTTGGTGGTATTAAAAAATGCCGTAAATTGGATTTATGGTGTAATCGGGATCATGTTGTTTTCCGTATTGATTATGCTGGGATTCAAATTTTATAAAAGAATAAGGGAAAAGGGAAAGTTATGAGTTATTAGGTTAGGAGTTACACGTTTGTTTTGCTTAAAAGTTAGCAAACCAATCAATTATTAAAACTCTTTTTTTTTCACAATGAGCTATACGCATAGACTCATAACCCCCCTAACACACAACTTAAAAAAAACATGCTGAAAAACTTCAAAATAACCATGCTATCGCTACGCATTCGGATTTTTCTTTCGATGATTGTGGTTATTATTGTCGCTTCTGTTTTATTAGCATCTATCTCTATTATTCAGTTTAAAAACGAAGCCAAAGAATACCATCAAGAACGTTTAGAACGCAAAGAAAATGCGGTAAGAGAACACATTAATTATGTGCTTTCTACGACTACATATCCGCTTACAACTGAGAATCTCGATTTGATATTCAAGGACAAAATACATGAATTAGCGCATATCCATAATATTGAAATTAATATCTATAGTCTGGATGGGATTTTATTAAAGTCCTCCAAAGAATCTTTTTCTGTTGATAAATCGGCGTTGCCTATTCCTAAATACATTTTAAAATTAGTGCGTTCCTCTATTGAAAAACGATATGTAGATATAAAAACCATTAATGGTACTAAAAACCGCTCTTCTTTCACACAGATAAAAGATGACAAATTCAAGCCTTTAGGAATACTAAACCTTCCCTACTTAGAGGATGATGGTTACTATGACAAAGAATTAAATAGCTTTTTAATTCGGCTAGGACAAGTATATTCTTTTATGTTGCTTGTTGCTTTTGCATTAGCTTATTTCCTATCTTCTTATATCACCAAATCTCTTAAAACGATTTCTGACAAATTATATGAAACCAGTTTGAACCAAAAGAATAAAAAAATTGTTTTAGAAGCCAGTAGTAAAGAGATTAATGCATTAATCGCGGGGTATAACCGAATGGTGGATGAACTCGAAATTAGTGCTGTCAAATTAGCACAAAGCGAAAGAGAAGAAGCTTGGCGTGAAATGGCCAAACAAGTCGCTCACGAAATTAAAAATCCATTAACTCCTATGCGATTGACCGTACAGAGTTTTCAACGGCGGTTTGATCAAAATGATCCTGAAATCCAACAAAAGATGAAGGACTACTCCGATACTTTAATTCAACAAATCGATACGATGAGCGCAGTGGCATCCGCCTTTTCAAATTTTGCTTCGATGCCAGCACAACAAAATGAGACACTGAATGTGGTTGAAGTGGTTGAGTTGACGTTGGATATTTTCAATGAAAACCAAATTATTTTTAACGCAGAATCTCCAGAGGTTATTTCGAAAATTGATCGTACACAATTAATTCGGATTGTGACTAATTTAGTAAAAAATGCCATTCAGTCTATTTCTGAAGAACAAGAGAACAAAACGGTTTTTGTAACTGTAAAAAAAGAAAATGACCATGTTTTGATCATAGTAAAAGATAACGGAAAAGGAATCAAACCTGAAGACTTCCCCAGGATTTTCGAACCTAAATTTACGACTAAGAGCAGCGGAATGGGATTAGGTCTAGGTATTATCAAAAACATCATTGAAAATTACAAAGGAACGATTACCTTTGAGTCAACCTATGGTCAAGGAACACAATTTACGGTCTCGCTTCCTATTATTCATTCTTAAAATAATTATTATGAGCTACGAAAACATTCTAGTTACTTTTGATAAAAGCATAGCGTCGCTAACTATAAATCGTCCTTCAAAATTAAATGCTTTAAACAAAGAAACCATTCAAGAACTGCATCTTGCCTTTTTAGCATTAGAAAACAATCCTGAAATCAGGGTTATTTTGTTGACAGGAAGTGGCGAAAAAGCCTTTGTAGCAGGTGCTGACATTTCAGAATTTGCCGATTTTTCAGTTGAAGAAGGTGCGAAACTAGCTGCTCAAGGACAAGATTCCCTTTTTAATTTTGTTGAAAATCTAAGAACCCCAGTTATTGCAGCGATTAACGGTTTTGCGTTAGGTGGCGGACTAGAATTAGCTATGGCATGCCATTTCAGAATTGCTTCTGATAATGCTAAAATGGGTTTACCCGAAGTTACTCTAGGTTTAATTCCTGGTTATGGAGGCACTCAACGTCTGCCACAATTAGTTGGGAAAGGTCGTGCTATGGAAATGATTTTGACCGCAGGAATGATTCCCGCAGATGAAGCTCATAGAATTGGACTTGTAAACCATATTGTTCCACAAAACGAATTGATTCCTTTTTGCGAAAGCATCGCTCAAAAAATCATCCAAAATGCCCCTCTTGCCATCAGCAAAGCAATTAATGCCATTAATGCTAACTTCAAAGAAGGCGTAAATGGTTTTGATACCGAAATAAAATCCTTTGGGAAATGTTTTGGAACGAACGATTTCAAAGAAGGAACAACTGCCTTTTTAGAAAAAAGAAAAGCAGTATTTACTGGTGAATAATTAGATTATAGGTACTAAGAAGCTAAGACTCTTAGATACGAAGGTTTTTGCAAACAGAAACTTTTTAATCTTAGAAACTTAGTACCTTAGCGCCTTAATAGGTTACTTAAATTATAATAGAAATTATGTCCTTCCAACCCTTATTTGTAGAATTTTGGCAAAAAGTAACTGAAAGCATCCAAAATGGAACTTATGCTAAACTAACTCTAGCCAAAACCATCGGCGATACTGAATTAAAAAACATTTACGTAAGACCCGTTCTAACGGAAGATGATACTTTTCAAATGTCATGCATAGCACGTTACAAAACCGAAGAAATTGAAAGTTTTCATTCCCTAGAAGAAACCTTCACTTTTCTGTCGCCCTATTTAAACAATCCGTTTTTGACAGCCTTATTATTCACGACCGAAAATGATATTACTTTTAAACTCAATAAAAAAAGAGTCGCAAGTATTATTGAGCAAGCACCTACTTTCAAAAGTGCGTCGGATGTGATTATTGAGATGAAGGAAAAAGGATTAATTTAAGATTGTAGATTTTTGATTAACGATTTTTTGATTTCAATCAGCAATCAAAAATCGTTAATCTTCATTCATAAATCATTATTTCTCCCCTTCCCATTCCGCATAAAATTGTGATAGAAAACCTTCCATATAACGGTGTCTTTCTTCAGCAATTTTTTTTCCAGAAACGGTATTCATTTTATCTTTGAGCAATAATAATTTTTCATAAAAATGATTAATTGTTGGTGCCTGACTGTTTTTGTATTCTTCTTTTGTCATATTCAAATTAGGCGCAATTTGAGGGTCATACATGCCTCTGTTTTTAAATCCGCCATAATTGAATGCTCTAGCGATCCCAATGGCTCCTATTGCGTCTAAACGGTCGGCATCTTGTACTATGTCCAATTCTTTCGAACTAAAATTTGGATCGACCTTTCCTCCTTTGAACGAAATATTTTCGATGATGTTCACTACATGAATAATGGTTTCTTCGTCCACATTTTCTTTTTCCAAAAAAAGCCTCGCTGTTTTAGGACCAATCGTTTCGTCACCATCATGAAATTTACTATCGGCTATATCGTGAAGCAATGCTCCTAATTTGACTACTGTTAAATCGCACTCTTCCTCTTTAGCAATCAACAGCGTATTTTTATACACTCTTTCTATATGAAACCAGTCGTGACCCCCTTCGGCATTTGCAAGTTTCTCTTTTACGAAAGTGATGGTTTTACTAATTAAATCTTGACTCATTATTATTCTTTTTTAATATAAAAATGCTGATTTCAAAGTTCTACAACTTCAAAATCAGCATTATGTTTTTGTTTAATTTCAAATTAAAACTTTTGACTTAAAAACAACCTCAGATTCGCAAATTTACTTTTTAGATAAATATTTTCTAATTATTATGAATAAAATTTGCGCTAATTCCGCTTCAAGTGGTTTAAATTACATTAGCTAATCTGCGGTTATTAAAAGTTTTGAATGGGTAAATCGGTAATCAAAAATTACAATCTTGCTGGTTCTACCCATTTAAAGATATGAGATTCAGCTGGAATAACGATTCTTTCTGAAACCCTAGCCATTCTCGCTGGCAATTTCATCAAGTAATCACGAGCTTTTTCAGCTTCATCAGTCAAGCCAACAATTTTATCAATTTCCCATTTCTCCACTAATTTTTGTAGAATATCTACATAATCATTGGCAGTATAAACACCTATACGTTGTGCAGAATCAGAAAACTGCTCGAAAGCTGTTCCAATTTTTTGACCAGACTCTCTCAAGAAATGAGCTGGCATCACAATTTTTTGTTTCATCATGTATTGAAAAGCTAACATCATTTCGCTAGGATCTACTTTGAAAATTTCGCTAACAAAATGACTGTATGCATGATGGTGACGCATTTCATCACCAGCGATCATCTTACACATTTTAGCGAGTTTTTTATCCCCATAACTTTTTGCTAATTGTGACACTCTATTATGCGAAACGTAAGTTGCTAATTCTTGAAAACTCGTGTAAACAAAGTTTTTATATGGATCACGACCAGTACCAATATCAAAACCATCGTTGATTAAGTGCTGTGTGGTCATTTCGACTTCACGCATATTCACACGACCGGAAAGATAAATGTATTTGTTCAACAAATCCCCGTGACGGTTTTCTTCACCAGTCCATTCGCGAACCCATTTAGCCCAACCGTTTCTTTCTAGGTTATCGACACCTTCTACTTCCATCAACCAGTTTTCATACGTTGGTAAAGCTTCTTCGGTAATCATATCTCCTACTAGTGATACCCAAAAATCATATGGTAAATCTTTTGATATTTCACGCAATTCTTTTACCTCTTCCAGAAAGTTGTCACTTTCAGAATTAGGTAAAAAATCAGAGGGTTGCCAGATTTGTTCTACCGGTATTAGATACTGATCAACAAAGCTGTCTACTTTTTGCTCTAAGAACTGCATTACTTCTAATCTGATATTTTTTATTGACATTTTATTTATTTTAAAATTGTATTCCTTTTACTATTGCTTGTTCTGTTTTCTTAATTAAATCCACAAAACTATAATCACTCACTTTTATTGGTGTATGCATTTCAAAACTTAGATGATTTCCTAAACCAACAGGAAAAAAACCAAATCGAACCATTTTCCAAGAATTATTAATACTTATTGGAACGACATAGGCTGAGGGTGCATATTTACACAATATCTTCAAACCGCTTTGTGCAAACTCTTTGGGTTTCCCCGTTTTGCTTCTTGTTCCTTCAGGAAAAATAACCGCTGAACGATTATTCTTTTCAATATATTCAGATAAACCTTTGATTACGGGAACGGCTTGTTTTGGGTCTTTTCTATCAATTAGAACCGAACCGCCATGACGTAAATTGAAAGAAACACTTGGAATTCCTTTCCCTAACTCTATCTTACTTACAAATTTACAATGAAATCGCCTCAAAAACCAAATCATTGCGATAATATCGTACATACTTTGATGATTTGCAACAAAAATCAAAGGAACTCCTTGCGGAATTAGGTCTCTATTTTTAATAGTATATGTTGTTCCTACTAAGTTAGTACATTTTAATAACAAAAAATTCAAATAATCTACACTTTTTTTATGCGCTTGATACCCAAAAAATCGTAGACAAATCCATTGTATCGGATGAAATACAACCAATAAAAGTCCGAAAAATAAATAATAAATTACGGATATAGGATAGGATATTATTTTTTGCATGCTAAAAAAATTAGTTTGCAAAAGTAACAAATAAATTTTTAGTGCTAATTAATTCGGAAACAATAATAAATATACCCTTTAATTGTACCTTTGTGAGCTAAAAACCACTGCTTTTTTCAATAAAAAAATGAACTTTACATATCCCAAAGAAGAAAAACTTAAGAGTAAAATCAAAATTGGCTTACTTTTCTCCGAAGGCAAATCGGTTTCAAAGTATCCGCTAAGATTGGTTTATTTTGCTGGTGTTGTGGGCGAAGATACGAAAACTCAAATTGGTGTATCCGTTTCAAAAAAACATTTTAAAAAAGCAGTCGATAGAAATTATTTCAAAAGAATCCTTCGAGAAACATATCGTCTCAACAAACACTTACTATTAGATAACTTAAACGAACCGCATTCGTTTATGCTGTTTTACCAGTCCAAAGACCGTCTGCGTTTTGAAGAAATCAATACCAAAACCATTCAGTTGTTTGAAAAATTCTTTCAGCAAACAAAAAAACAAGAATAAGCATCCTTTTTTGTATTTTTAGCAATAAAAACATTTTACTTATGAAGCCAATCTTGATGTGTTTTGTATTGTTGTTTTCTCTTTTTGGCTGTAAAAATGCTGAAGATGAAGGAGAAACTAGTAATTTCTCAGAGATGAAATTAGAATCTCCACCACCTCCCGAACCACAAGCTGATGCAATAGCATTAGTGCAACCCAAACAAGCAAAATCCGAAGAAGCTACAATCGAAATCCAACATAAAATCGTCAAAACTGGCAATCTTCGTTTTGAAACTAAAGACATAGAGAGCACCTACAATCAAGTTGTAAAAAACGCTAAAGAACTTGGAGGCTCCATACAAAATGACAATAGTGGTAAGGATAATGAAACTGTTTATAGGAATCTAGTTGTTAGAATTCCGAGTCAAAACTTTGACCTTTTTATCCAAAACATTTCAAAGGGAGTTTCTTATTTTGATACTAAACAAATTTCGGCAGAAGATGTTACAGCACAATATATAGACATTGACACCCGCTTAAACGCAAAGAAAGCACTCGAAAACAGATATCTTGACCTTTTAAAAAAAGCCAATAAGGTGTCAGAAATACTAGAAATCGAAGCGCAACTTTCTGCCATTCGTGAAGAAATCGAGGCAAAACAAGGACAACTCAATTACTTAAAAAAACAAATTTCGTTAAGCACCATTACAATAGAATTTTATAAACCTATAGCACAAGAAAGTGGTGCAACCGAATCCTATGGAACTAAAATCTGGAACGCAATAAAATCTGGCTTCAATAGCTTTTCAGGATTTTTTATAGCCCTAATTTCAATCTGGCCGTTTCTAATTCTATTTGGGTTCCTAAGTTATTTTTTTTACAACCGATTTCTAAAAAACAAATAATATAATGCAAAAATATTTTAAAAAGAAAATCTTAATTCCTACTATTGCTTCCGCCTTTTTATTTGTAGGGGTAAGCTTTCAAGACAATTTTTTTGAAGTTGCAAAACAAATTGAAATTTTTACCACGCTATTTAAAGAATTAAACACCAATTATGTTGACGAAACAAATCCTGGAGATTTGATGGACAAAGCGATCAAAGCAATGTTAGCTAGTTTAGATCCTTATACCGTTTATTTTAACGAACAGGATGTCATGAAATTCAAAATCAACAATACGGGTGAGTACACTGGAATAGGTGCGATGATTACCCGTAAAGAAGGCAAAATAATTATTAAAGAAGTCTACAAAAACTTTCCTGCTGACAAAGCTGGTATTAAAGCTGGTGATGAAATTATTCAAATTGGCGACGTACTATTGTCAGATTTCAAAGAAGATGCTTCACAACTCTTTAAAGGTGCCAAAAACACCCAAATTGATGTTCAATTGATCCGCCAAGGAAAAAAGAGCACCGCTAAAATCGTTTTGGATGAAGTCGAAATCAAGTCGGTTCCATTTTATGGAAAGATAGATGACAAAACGGGGTATATTGTTTTGGCTCATTTTAACAAAAAAGCCTCTAACGAAACCAAAGACGCTTTACTGGAATTAAAAAAACAAGGAGCTGAAAGAATTGTACTCGATTTGAGAGGAAACCCCGGAGGACTTTTGAATGAAGCAGTAACTATTTGCAATTTATTTGTGCCAAAAAACGAAGTGATTGTAACCACTAAATCCAAGATAGAGAAATACAACAACACGTACAAAACCGCTTTTGAACCTGTGGACACTGAAATACCACTGGTTATTATTGTGAATAGTAAAAGTGCTTCGGCATCAGAAATTGTTTCGGGGGCTTTGCAAGATCTAGACCGTGCCGTTGTTGTGGGGAGTCGAAGCTTCGGAAAAGGTTTAGTGCAAAAACCCGTTGATTTAACGTATAGCACCCAACTAAAAGTGACCATTTCTCGCTATTACACTCCTTCTGGTCGCTGTATTCAAGCATTGGATTATGCACACAAAGACAAAAATGGTATCGCCGTTCGAACAGAAGAAAAAAATTATACTGCTTTTAAAACCCGAAAAGGGAGAACGGTTTACGATGGTGGTGGTATTTTACCAGATGTTGAAATTGAAGAAACCAAGTCCAGCTCTATTGCGGATGCATTACTAAAAAATGATGTTATTTTTAATTATGCAACGGTTTATTATTATAAAAATCCAAATCAAAACAATCAAACTCCTAATTTTTCTGACGCCAATTACCAAGATTTTAAAAATTATATAAAAACTCAAAACATTGCTTTTAACACTGAAACAGAAATAGCACTCAAAAACACTTTGGCTATAGCCAAAAAAGAAAAAATAGATACCGCTATTATAAACGAGTACCAACAACTACTTGCTTCCCTTCAAAAAAGCGAAGAACAGCAATTAGACCAAAATAAACTTGAAATTAAGAACCTTCTTTTAGATGAAATTATCAAACGATACCAATATCAAGAAGGGTTGTACCAATATTATTTAAAAAACAGCTTAGAGGTAAAGAAATCAGTTAGTATCTTAAACAATCCTATTGAATACAAAAAAATATTAAAAATGTGACCTGTTTGGGATAATCGCTTATTATTTTCGTTAGTTCTCTTTTGTCACACTTATCCTCTCTAAGTGATTTCATGTGAATGGTTCTGGACAAGCTCAGACTAACAGTTAGGTTACAATTTGTTTGGCCCTAATAAATCCTCTTTTTTTATTAATTTAAATAATTCTACCCAACAAATTTAAAATAGCTTTATTGGTTTCGGTTTAAATTAGTTGTAAGTTTAAGTCATTAAATTTAAAAAATGATATAATGAAAAAAATGATTTTAAGTATGGCTTCTATAGCATTAATTTTTGTTGCTTCTTGTAAAAAAGATTCATCTGAAAATGCTGAAACTGAACAAATCAGTACTGTAGATGAAACGATGGATAATGATGAAACGGCACTTGAAATGGCATACAATGATGCTGTTATAAAACTAGAAGAAGCTAAAAAAAGTGGTGATGCTGTAGCGCAAGCCGCCGCTCAAGAAGTGCTAGATAAAGCAAAATCAAGTTGGGAAATGGCAAAAGAAAAAGCCTCCCAATTTTCTGTACATGTGAAAGAAGACGCTACTACTGCTACAGATAAAATCGATGCCGCTGCAGATAAAGCAAAAGCTGAAATTAAAGAAACTGCTACTGAAGCAAAAGAATCTATTAACAAAACGAAAGAAGATGCTGCTAATAATGCTGCAAAAGCGAAAGAAGATGTAAGACAAGGGTATAATAATACTCTTGATAAAATGAAAGCTAAATAATCGAACGATTTTTTTAAATATTTTAAACCCTTGCAAGAATGTAAGGGTTTCTTATTTTGGGTCATTTCACTTCAAAAAAATACCATATTTTT
This sequence comes from Flavobacterium sp., assembly GCF_049590715.1. Taxonomy (GTDB): domain Bacteria; phylum Bacteroidota; class Bacteroidia; order Flavobacteriales; family Flavobacteriaceae; genus Flavobacterium. Next base: position 3,573 of record NZ_JBAWDL010000139.1, on the reverse strand, counting down.
TTCAATACCATCTCGAAAATAATTGAAATGTTATATTTCAAACATTTTGTTATTTTTTGTTAACATCCTTGTTATAAACTCAATATTACTTACTTTTGCAATTCACATTTAGACAACAGTAATAAAAATATACGATGAGAATAGCAGTAGTAGGTGCTACCGGTATGGTAGGTGAGATTATGTTAAAAGTTTTAGCGGAAAGAAATTTTCCAGTAACCGAATTAATTCCAGTAGCTTCTGAGAAATCAGTTGGAAAAGAAATCGAATTCAAAGGAACAAAATACAAAGTAGTAGGATTACAAACTGCAGTAGATATGAAGGCTGATATTGCTTTGTTTTCTGCTGGTGGTGAAACTTCTTTGGTTTGGGCACCTAAATTTGCTGAAGCAGGAACTACTGTAATCGACAACTCTTCAGCTTGGAGAATGGATTCTACTAAAAAATTAGTAGTACCTGAAATCAATGCATCTGAATTAACAAAAGAAGACAAAATAATTGCTAATCCGAACTGCTCAACTATCCAAATGGTTTTGGCTTTGGCTCCATTACACAAAAAATATAACATCAAACGTTTGATTATTTCTACTTACCAATCTATTACTGGAACGGGAGTAAAAGCAGTACAACAATTTGAAAACGAAGTAGCAGGTGTTAAGGGCGACATGGTTTATAAATACGAAATCAACCGCAACTGTATTCCTCAATGTGATAGTTTTGAAGACAACGGATACACTAAAGAAGAAATGAAATTGGTTAACGAAACCAAAAAAATATTAAGTGATAATAACATCCGTGTAACGGCTACTGCAGTACGTGTACCAGTTGTAGGGGGACACAGTGAAGCAATCAATGTGGAGTTTACTAATGATTTTGACGTAAACGAAGTTCGTACTATTTTAAGTCAAACAGACGGGGTAGTAGTTCAAGATAACTTAGATACTTTCACTTACCCAATGCCAAAATATGCTGAAGGTAAAAACGAAGTTTTCGTAGGTCGTATTCGTCGTGACGAAAGCCAAGAAAATACGTTGAATATGTGGGTTGTTGCTGATAACTTAAGAAAAGGAGCTGCTACAAACACCATTCAAATTGCTGAATATTTGATTAAAGCTAAATTAGTATAAGCGTTGCGCATAAATATTTTAAACATATAAGCTTTAAAAAATAAATATTTGAACCATTAAGGGATTAAGAAAAGTTAAGTGTAGGGCTTAATAAAACTTAATTTGTTAATGGTTTTTTGGTTTTTCTTATTTATTCTTTATTTTTTGGAACCAAACAAAAATCTACTTTGTAGAAATTCTATTTTTTTCTCCTCACTAATCTTTTTTTCGCAGGCGAAGGCTTCTTGGATTCAAATGAATTTTTGGATGTACAATAATTAATGTACGTGATACCCTGAGACAAAAGTAAGATTGTTTAACTCCAAATTATCGTGGTATTGCTACCACAGAATTTTTAAATTATTGGCCACAACAGCGTATAAACTGGTTTTAGCATATGAAATTTTTTTTTGTACTTGTTTACAAAAATACAACTATTTACAAGTATGTCTGATTTGTATGCGAGTAAAACCTACTTCCTGCGTGCTGCAAAAAAACGTTTCATTAAGTCAGCAGCTTCATCTGCAAGAACGCCACGCACTACTGTTGTTTTAGGATGCAATTGTCCGCCCATTTTTTCAAAACCGCGATGCGTGTCACTAGCGCCAAAAACAATTTTAGAAACTTGACTCCAGTACAAAGCACCAGCGCACATTTGACAAGGTTCTAAAGTCACATAAAGTATGCAGTCTTTAAGGTATTTACCGCCTAAGAAGTTTGCTGCTGCAGTGATGGCTTGCATTTCGGCATGAGCGGTAACATCGTTGAGTAATTCGGTTAGATTGTGGGAGCGGGCTATAATTCGGTCGTTGATAACCACAAGCGCACCTACTGGGATTTCGCCTTTTTCAAAAGCCATTTCGGCTTCGTTTAAGGCTTTTTTCATGAAATATTCGTCGGTGAATGGGTTTATCATAATGCAAAAGTAGCATTTTAGAGCATTCTAATTTGTTCCAATAAAATCTTTCTTTAATTATTAGGCTAACAAGTTTAAATCATATCTTCTATTTCGACCTTCTCCTCTGGGTATGAAAATGTTTTTTTCGGTTAAATCTTGTAAATCTCTTGTAGCAGTTGCTCTAGAGGTTTTTGTTATTGACAAGTATTTCATAACTGTCATACCGCCTTCAAAACCAGTATGTCCACTTTCAAACATTGTCAAAACGGCCTTTATTTGTCTTTCATTCATTTGTCTTTTAAATTGGTCTATAAATTTAGTTTTGCTTAAAGTGAAGAGTACGATTTGCTTAGCATTTTTTTGACTTTCCAAAATCAATTTAGAAAAATAAATAATCCAATCTGTAATTTCGAGCGATCGCTGAGCTTGCTTTAACGAATCGTAATATTGTTTTTTATTTTTTTCAATTGTACTTGAAAGACTCATTAAAACAGGTCGATTCAGTGATTCTGAAAGGCATTTTTCGGCTATAGCCCTACCAATTCTTCCGTTGCCATCTTCAAATGGATGGATGCTCTCAAAATACAAATGCGAAATCGAAGTTTTAATTAATGCATTTTTAACATTTTCTGGATTTAATTCAAATTTATTATACCATTTTATAAAATTAGATATTTCAAAAGGCACGTTATCAGAGGGAAGGGCTTCAAAATGAATTTTTTCTTTACCAAAAGTACCTGATACAATTTGCATCGCTTCAGTCCCCATTCGGTATTCTCCAGCAGAAATATATTTGGAATATTCCATAAGAATTCCATGCCATTGCTTGATAGCTTTTTCTGTAAGTTTTTCTGTAAATGAGTTTCGTACAGTCACCATCAACTTACCAATACCTTGTGCTTCTTTATTCCTAATTTTAAGAAAATGGTCATTATGTCCCAAATTCTTTTTTATAGAAGACATCACATCTTGTCTACTGAAAAATTCTCCCTCTATTTCTGAAGTCTTAATAGCTTCTGATATCATAAATTGCAAGATGGTTTCCTTTCGGGTTTCATTTGATAATGAGTCTACAAGACCTTTAAGTTCGCCTGTTTCTAAAGCAAAATTCACAACAATTGAATCTATTGCAGTTTCATCGAATGTGAAGTTTGCCCAATCGGGCAGTTGCCAGTTGTATTTCATTTGAGTTGAATAAAACAATTAATCACCTCAAATATAGTCATTTTTTGAGGTGATTAGGGTATTTAATCACCTCATTCTGTAAAATTCTGCTCTCGGATGAATCTTTTTGTATTATTCCTTGATTTAGCAATCTTATGCAGGTATAGTAAGAAAAAAACTTTGCATAAAAATCTGATTAGTAAATAAATACTAACCAGACTTTTAAAATTAATGTAGAAAAAAGCTATTTCTGCTCCACATTGACTAACCACACGAAAGGATTCCTGCGGTAGCGGGGGTTGCAATTTAATACCCGATCGCGCACATTTGTTTTTCGTAACCACTAAAGTTAGCGCAGGTATTCACCTGTGCCCACAAAGAGTGGCAAAACACAAGTAATATTTCAAA
>NZ_JBAWDL010000138.1:0-8671 GCF_049590715.1 Flavobacterium sp. | reverse complement strand
TTCAAATTGGTTCCAATACCTCGAATTTCGATATTGGATAATTTTAAAATTTCACCATAAAAAGCGATTAATTCTTCGCCCATAACACCTTCACGTAAATCACCCATTTCAATCATAATAATGATTTTATGGGTTTTATTTTGTTTTTTGGCTTCTTCAGAGAGTAATTTGATCGTGTAAATTTCAGTATTAAAACTCACATCAGCATATTTTACAATATCAGGAACACTTCTTTGTGCTGGTGGTTTGATGTAAACGGTTTGAATATTGGGATTTATTTTTTTAACTTTTCGTAAATTACTTACACGAGAATCATGAATTTCAGTTACTCCCAATGCAATTACTTCTTTCAAATAAATCGTGTTGCCACATAAAAGTTTAGACACAACCCCCCAATCAATATTTCGAGATTTGAAAATGGTATCTAAGAATTTGTAATTTTCTTCTAATTTGGTTCGGTATAGTTTTATAAAGGCCATTATTCTATTATTTTTCTGGGTATTGTTTTAGAGATTCGAGTTAAAAGTTCGTAGTTCAGTTGATTGCTAAAATCACTAAAGGAAGCTACGGAAATAGATAGGTCATTTTGGTTTCCAATGAGGACTACTTCATCTTCTTTTTGGATATTTACGACATCGGTGACATCAATCGTCATCATGTTCATATTCACAGAACCAACAACAATACAGCGTTGTCCATTGATAAGCACCCGACCTTGATTGCTCAAAGAACGACTATAGCCATGAGAATACCCTATAGGAATCACTGCAATAGTCATTTTTCTTTCAGCCAAAAAAATGGTTCCATACCCAATAAATTCGCCACTATTGACGGTTTTGATATTCATTATTTTGCTTTTCCAAGTAATGACGCGTTGTAACGGATCAATTTTACTTTTTTTCGAATTGAGGTAATTGACAAAAACTTCGGGACTGGGCCACAATCCGTATTGCATAATGCCTATTCGAACCAAATCCATTCGAGTCTCTGGAAACATCATCGAGGCTGCTGAACAAGCGGAATGTTTAATCTCAGGTGGGATGCCTTGTGTTGAAAACAGTTGGTACATTTCTTCAAACCGCTTGATTTGTTTGTCTACTCTGTAATAATTAGCAATACTTTCAGCACCTGCGTAATGGGTACAAAGCCCTTTGAAAATAACATGTTCACGTTCTCTTTTAAGAAGCGTTATAATAGGGTTTAATTCTTTTTTTTCGAAACCTGTTCGGTGCATTCCTGTTTCTAATTCAATGTGAATTCGGGCTTTTGTATGTATTTTTTTTGCGGTTTTAATTGCTTTTGTCAATCGGGTTTTATCGAATACAAAAAATTCTACTTCATTATCAATTACCCATTCCATGTCTTCTTCATTGACTAATCCCATCACCATGATAGTGGCTTGATTTTGCAATTGTGCTTTGACTAATTTTGCTTCTTCTACATCAAAAACAGAAAAATGTTTTACGCCACAATCAAATGCCATACGAACAAATTCGGCAATACCATGACCATAAGCGTTTCCTTTGACCACAGAGGAAAGAATTACCTTTTTACCAAAAGTTTTTTTGAGGAAATCAATGTTTTGTTGGTAAGCCGTTTTGTTGAGTTCTATGATTGAATTAGTGTGCATCCGTAATTTGTTTGGCTATTTGATGAAAAATGGCTACGCCTGTTGGAATAATAGCGTCAGGAAAATCATAATCTGGATTGTGAAGGGCAGGAGTATCTTTTCCCGCTCCAAGGCCGAACATGGCTCCAGCGAATTGTTGTGTGAAAATCCCAAAATCCTCTCCCCAAGTAAAAGGCGATTCTTTTTCTAGTAAGTCGAAATGGTTCATTGCTGCTGCTTTTCGAACATAATCAACGGCTTCGGGATTGTTCTCATTTGCATGAAAATTTTGCGTCCATTTTATTGAGCAATCCAGATGGTGTTTTTTAGCAATCTTTCGAGTAGTATCTTCAAGAGTAGCTTCAATTTTTTTCATCTGTTCGTTTTTGTCTGTTCGAACTGTAAAATGCGTTTCACCTGCACCAGCCGATATTCCATATGCTTTTTTTCCCATTTTGATATAAATGGAGGAAATTAAGCAAAAGTTGTCTTTCGTAATATCCGCTTGAATGTGTTGTTGGAATTTATTGGTTATTTCGGCTAAGGCCAATGCTGGATTGATTCCTTTTTCGGGTTCACCAGCGTGTGAAGTTTTTCCTTTTAGCTTAATGATGATACTATTGACCGCACAAGTAAAAGTGTTGTTTTTTACCACAATTTGGTTTTGATTGTATCTTGGTAAATTATGTAAAGCAAAAACAAAATCAGGTTTCAATGACGTAAATTTTGGGTCAGCATACACTCGTACCGCACCACGACCGTCTTCTTCAGCAGGTTGGAACAATAAAACAACCTGACCAGTTTCAGGTCTTTGAAAGTGTAGTTGAGTCGCCAGTCCACAGAGTATTGCCATGTGTCCATCGTGACCGCATTTATGTGAAACTCCTTCAATAGTTGATTTATGTTCGAAAGTGTTGATTTCTTCGATTGGTAAGGCATCTAGTTCACAACGAAACAAAACTGTTTTCCCTGGTTTTTGTCCTTTATAAATGGCTAGAATTCCTGTTTTACCTACCTCAGTTCTGATTTCATCTGGTGGATAATTTTCGAGAAAAGAAATGATTCTTTTAGCGGTTTCTTTTTCGCTTAAAGAGACCTCGGGATATTTATGTAAAGTCTTTCTTAACTCGATTAATGACGCTATAGGTAGTTTAGGATTTTTCATTTTCATTTTTATTAGATAAAGTATAGCTAACTTTAATTTAAATTATTGTCTGCAAAAATCTGCCAAATCTGCGTACTAATTTTTCACGCAGATTTAATTAAGATCAATAAGTTTTTAGTTGCTTTAAATTCATCTACTTAGAATTATTATTTAACAAGACGCATTTCTAAGTATTTATTCGTGAATCCTAGTTTCTCATACAGCTTTCTAGCTGGATTATCGGGTTCTACGTGTAATGCAACATCGCCATCTGCAATGCTAATCGCTTTTTCCATCAATTGTTTTCCGTAGCCTTTACCACGTTGACTGTTATCAACTGCAATATAGACCAAGATGTTTTCAGGAATAAAACCTTTCATTCCAGTGCTGTTAAGGATTACGGCACCTACAATTTTGTTTTCATCAATTCCTACTACAATATTTCCGCCTCTATGAGGATTCATCACGTAGTCAATGCATTTTGAAATATCTGCAATGGCATCTCCGTATTGTTCTAAATGCGTGAAAAGAAATTGAGCAATATCTTGATTGGTATAGGTTTTATCCTCTCCCGAAGTGGTATTAATTATTTTGAATTCCATTTTGTTTTTCATTTTTATTATAATGATAAAGTGATATTGTAATAAATAAAATAAGTGAAATGCTGATGCCGTAAATATTTGCATCCAAATTCTCAGGTAGTTGTAATCCTAAAGGTAACTTATTTTTGGTAATTATAAGCAAGATGGTAGTGGCTCCACCAAAGAGCATACTCCAAAAAGCTGCTATAGGATGGCTTTTTTTCCAAAACAAAGCACCTAGCACCGGAATGAAAAGTCCTGACACCATAAAGGCATAGGAGTAGAGCATGAGTTCGAGTACATTTTGCATTTGGGATGCCAATAAAATAGCAAAGAACCCAATGGCTAAGGTTACGATTTGCGACAATTGTAATTCCTGTTTATGCGTTAATTCTTTTTTAGAGAATTTGGCAATAATATCAGTTACTATGTTTCCTGACGCTGCCATAAGGCAACTATCAGCGGTAGAGAGAATAGCTGAAAAATAGGAGGAAAGCATCAATCCCATTAAACCTACGGGCAGAATGGTAGCTAATAAAATAGGTAGACCCATTTCGCTATCCATCGCAGCTGCATCTGTTATTCCAACAAACATTCCTTGGTTGGCCGCTACTTTTGCTAATAATCCTAACGTAACTCCCATAAATGCCATAATAGGCCATTCAAAAACGCCAGCAATCAACCACGCTTTTTTAGCTTCTTTTTCGCCTTTACTGGCATAAATTCTTTGATACAAAGTCATTCCCACAAACCAAATGGGAATAATGGTAATTGACCAATTTAGGATTTGGTACCCCGAAACATTCGTCAGCGATAAATATTCAGGTGATAATGAAGAAACAATAGCATCATACCCACCTACAGCGTTGTATGACATTGGAATTCCAATAATAACTAATCCCAAAATCAAGATGCTCCATTGAATTGTATCAGTGTAAATTACAGCTTTTAAACCTCCAATAGCAGTGTAAATTACAGCTATTAATCCCATGATAACCAGTGCTGTTTGAATGTTTAACCCTTCAATGGTTGCCGAAGCTAATTTGGCTCCAGCTAAAACCTGAGAACTCGTAAAACCAATGTACCCAATGGCCGAAATAATTCCTGCTAATAAGGCTACTTTGGCATTGTAAAACTCATTGAAGATTTGAGGGAACGTAAAGAATTTGTGTTTGTGTCCCAATTCGCTCACTTTTGGAATTAAGAAAACGGCACTCAACCACGCACCAATTAATCCTGTGAACAGCATCCAAGAACCTGACAATCCCATAGTAAATCCTAATCCTCCTAAGCCGATAGAGAAACCGCCTCCCACATCAGTAGCCACAACTGATAAACCAATGTGCCAACTATTCATGTTACGACCACTTACATAAAAATCTTCGGCGGTTTTGTTCTTTTTAAAAAAATATAAGCCAACTCCTAACATCGCCAGCATGTAAACGACAAAGATTATATAATCTATTACGTGCATTGTATTGTATTTCAGATTATTTTAAAGCCTGTATTGTAAATGGAATTTTTCCAAAGGCTGTTGAATGCAGCGAACTGCATATAATGATAATTTTCAGTTAGATTTCGATTATAAGAAATACTAGACTGGCTTTAGTGAAATGATAATAAAAATCACTTTCAAGCCCTGAAAATTGAATTAATCTTTGCAAAGATAAGGATTTATATCAAAAATACTATTAAAAAGTGGATTCTTGCTATTGCGACATTTTAAAAAGACAAACACAAATAGCATGATTTATTCTAAATTCAGAGTTTTGAAAAATAGAGGACACGGTTTTTTTATTCGTATCAATTATTGACATAATTTCAATTAAAGTCGGTTTTATGTGTATTAATTAAATGGCTAAAAAAAAAACGTCAACTATTTTTAAGAGGTTTTACTTGAGTTTTTTTCCATTTTATTTTTTTATAAGATTTTTCTACATTGGAGTAACAAAATGTTTATTTTTATAAAAAATATCTGTCATGCTAGTTAAAGTTTTTGGAAGTGCCGTTTTTGGTGTCGAAGCGACAACCATTACCGTAGAAGTTAATATTGATAAAGGAATTGGGTATCATTTAGTAGGTTTGCCTGACAATGCTATTAAAGAGAGTAGTTATCGAATAGCAGCGGCACTGAAGAACAATGGTTATAGTTTACCTGGTAAAAAGATTACGATTAATATGGCTCCTGCCGACTTACGCAAGGAAGGTTCAGCTTATGATTTGACACTGGCCATAGGCATTTTAGCAGCATCATCGCAAATTAACGCGAGTGAGGTTGGTAAATACCTAATTATGGGCGAACTTTCACTTGATGGAGGTTTGCAACCTATAAGAGGTGCGCTTCCTATTGCTATCAAAGCCAAAGAGGAAGGCTTTAAAGGTTTTTTTCTTCCTAAACATAATGTCAAAGAAGCAGCAATTGTAGCAGGACTTGATGTTTATGGAGTCGAAAATGTATTAGAAGTCATCGATTTTTTTGAAGGAAAGGGAACAATTGAACCTATGGTTATTAACACAAGAGATGAATTTTATAAAACCTTGGACTTTCCAGAATTCGATTTTGCTGAAGTGCGGGGGCAAGAATCGATTAAACGTTGCATGGAAATTGCGGCAGCAGGAGGACATAATATAATTCTGATTGGTCCTCCAGGCTCCGGAAAAACAATGATTGCCAAACGTTTGCCCAGTATTTTGCCTCCCATGACTTTAAAAGAAGCTTTGGAAACGACAAAAATCCACAGTGTAGCTGGAAAAGTCAAGGATGTGGGATTAATGAATCAACGTCCGTTTCGTAGTCCACATCATACCGCATCATCTGTAGCTTTGGTGGGAGGCGGGAGTTATCCACAACCGGGAGAAATTTCGTTAGCCCATAATGGTGTATTGTTCCTTGATGAGTTGCCCGAATTTAAGCGCGAAGTACTCGAAGTGATGAGGCAACCGCTCGAAGATCGAGAAGTAACCATTTCGCGGGCAAAATTTACCATTACGTATCCTTCGTCGTTTATGTTGGTGGCTAGTATGAATCCAAGTCCAAGTGGTTTTTTCAATGATCCAGATTCGCCTAACACTTCTTCGCCCTATGAAATGACCCGTTATTTGAGTAAAATTTCAGGGCCTTTATTGGATAGAATTGACATTCATATTGAAGTAACCCCTGTTCCTTTTGATAAATTAACCGAAAAGCGAAATGGAGAAAGTAGCGTAGAAATACGAAAACGAGTTACCGCAGCACGTGAAATTCAGTCGGCGCGATTTGAGGCTTTTGATAATATTCATTACAACGCACAAATGAGTTCTAAACAAATTCGGGAATATTGCGCCCTTGATGATGCTTCTTTACAATTATTGAAAACCGCCATGGAGCGCCTGAATCTTTCTGCCCGAGCTTTCGATAGAATCTTGAAAGTAGCAAGAACGATTGCTGATCTAGAAGCGGCGCCCATTGTTGTTGCTTCTCATATTGCCGAGGCGATTCAGTACCGAAGTTTGGATCGTGATGGATGGTTGGGGTAGTTTGTTTTTTAGCAGCACCACATTTCTATTCCAAAACAACTTTCGCTCCCGCTTTCCGTTATATCTCTTGTATTTGCTATCGCCATACAAGAGGATGCCACTGCAAACAAAGTTCACTGAACTCCTATGTAAATAAAAGTATTGTGAAGTAATCGGGGCTATTTTTGACGTGTAATTTCCATAAGAACGAATCGGTTGGTGCGTTGTGAGGGGAGAAGTGTTTTCAATTTATTTTTGCTCACTGTTGTGGGATGGGACACGGATGAAATGGATTCGCTAAAGTGAAAACAGGGTTAGGTTATTTCACTAAGATGCACAAAGGAAGACACAAAGATTCACAAAGTTTTAAGTCTCTGTAACCCCAATCTTGTCTTTTCGACGAAGGAGAAATCTCAGCAAGTAGCTCGACAAAGTATTTCCTATAATTCTGGTGGTTGATTCAATCGAGCCAGAAGAGGAGTTGTTTTTGTAAGTCACAATTGGTTTTTATTTTTTAGTTAATTTTCACCCACCGTAATTTGTTGATGTTTTATGTCTCTATTTTCATAATATATTCTTCTTCATTAATATAACTCCAAATTCTTTTAGAGAATCCACATCCACCAGATTCTCTCGCTTTTATTAGAACATTAACTAGAGGTTTAAAGAAGACTTTGTGCAACTGGGTTCAACCATTACCGAAAACGCCTAAGACAAAAAGGCTATCAATCTCTGACAGATGTTTACATCGAACTTAATCCATAAGTTTGCGAACCGCCGTATACGTGACCGGTACGTACGGTGGTGTGAGAGGCGCACTCTGTAAGTTACTGGCAGAGCCGTCTACTCGATTGGCAGTAGTTTATTTTGGTAAAAATCGGTTATGATCTTCTGTTTCGGATTTAATTTCCTTGAATTCTACTTTCTCAAATTTCGAATTTTGTACAATTTCAACCTTTGTTATATTCGATTTAGTTTGAATATTTGTTTTTACTTTAGTTTCGATATTATTTTTATATATTATTATGCTAAAATTAATTAGACATACAACTGCTAATAATCCTAAAATTATATTCAAATAAAGTTCAATTCCATCTTTATTCAAGTTTTGGACTAACATTACAATACCTAATAGAATAGAAACAATTCCCCAATATTGTATCGGAATCCAAAATATACTGTGATTATTTAATAGATTTACTTCTTTTCCAGTTTCTTTGTTTATGTATGTTTTTAATTTTTTGTAGTTCCATTTTATTCCAAATACGCAACTAAAAATTCCAGTAACAAGAAAAGTAATTATAAAACAATATTCTGCATAATATTTAGGTATAGTAAATACACAAAGAATCATTGTCAAAATTAGAACTAAAAAAGAGAGAATTCCTCTACCAGACCAAACTATCATAATTATATTTTTTAAATTATTTGCTTACTACTTTTAAAGTCTTTATTTCTGCATATTTAGACTGTTTTATTTAGCATTATCTCCTTTTTTAGGTTAAATTACTGCCAACGTTCTCGCGCCTTGCGCCGTTTGCGACTTACGAAGACGAGTATTTTCGGCTAAACGAAAATACGATAAAATACGGTAATTCCACTAAATTCGCAAATGGCGCAAGACGTGTGTGTGTGCCCTGCATGAGCAGGACCCACACTGTAAGTTTGAATAAAAATTCGAAAATACAAATTTCGAATTAGAAAACAAATCTTACAGTGTGTTATTTTTCCAGAGGGTGTAAGTCCCTTATGAGCGGATTGAAAACCCGAATCATTAGTACGTCGCAAGGTTGTTGGCTGCGAAGCCAGAACTGAAGGAAATGAGGCGACAAAATCCGGTAC
>NZ_JBAWDL010000137.1:0-2019 GCF_049590715.1 Flavobacterium sp. | reverse complement strand
GGGTATGGGTGATTATAATACAATTTAGAGGGAGAATTGTACAAATATGAATGTAAAATGTTCTTTTTCTTAATTGAAGTATTTTTGAATTTATCTTGGTATATGCTTTTATTACTATGTGTATTCTCAATTTTATTAGGTTAAAATTGAAATATAAATAGCTCTTTGCCTTTTAAAAAAACAAAACCTATTTAATTCTTTTGAATTAAATAGGTTTTTAGAAATGTAGTTTTACTAAAAATATTCTTTTAAAATTAATCACTTTGTGCAGACACTTCTGAATGATTATAATTGCCAGATACGTTTATTATAATTCGTCTGTAATCAAAAAGTGAAGCAATAGAGTTTTTGTCTTTTACTTGTAAAATTAAATGAATTTGTTTTTTTGCAGCACCCGTTGGTACCTTCAGAAAAGTTTTGCTTTTTGTGGCTTCATTAATAAATAAGTTACCTGCATAATTCCCAGCTTCTTCATAAATCCACCATAAAAACTCCAACGCATCGCCATCGGGGTCTGAGGAAGCTGAGGCATCCAATTCTATTTTTTCTCCAGGAACGGCAGAAATTATAATAATGTCATCATTTTTATCGCCATTAAATACGGCTTTTGGTTGATGATTTGCTTTGTTATAGGGTTGTAGACACCAATCCATTCGGCAAACAAGGTTGTTGTACATCGCTTCCCGCCATCTCCAAACAGGAACATAATCGCCTTCATAGGTTTTTCCATCTTTTGTATTGTACCATACATCGCTTACCTCACGAAATGTATAAAATGGTGCGTTTTTAATTTCATCTGCTTTTATATCTTTATGGCGTGACCAGAAATCTGCTACTTTTTCGGCACTAAATCTGCCACCCCAACCGCCCCAAGATGGGTGGTCAATATCAAACAATCCTTTATTTACTAATCCCATCCAAGGAATGGTGCCACCACCTTCCATAAAGCCCAAACCACCATCTCTAAAGCCATGGAATCGCCTTTCTGGATATACTTCGCCCAAAGCACCATGGTTTTGCATGACATTTTCCTTTAGCCATTCATTTTGTCCTGCGACACTGTATTCATATTTGCCCCAAAAGTGAGGGCCTAAGTTTACACTTAAATCACCATCATTTGCTCCAGGACCTCCAAAGGCATAGGTTTGGTAATTACTTCGTATCCAGTGGATGTTTGGGTATTTGCTACAAATCCATGCACCTGCATTATCTTGTGCGCCATTTTCAAAAACTCGGAGTTTCTGTAAAACCGAATTAAACTCTTGTTTAGAATGATTTTTTTCATAATCAAAAAGTGCTTGCGCCAAAGTGTTGGAGCCTGCATTTACAACAATCCAAATAGGTCTATCATCTTGTTTATCAAATGCTTTTATGATTAGTTTTGACCCATCACTAGATTTTCCTTCGCCAACATCATCAATGCCATAAGCACGTTGTCCAGAGCAGACCAATGACCTAAGATAATCAGGGGAATGCCATCCTTGAGCGTGTTTTTGGAGGTTTTTGTATACTTTTTCGTAAGCATCAATTATTTTGATGAATAATTCTGGGTAGGTTCTTCTTCTAAATTCATCCTTGCTATCAGGTCTCAAATATTTACCCGTAACTGCAATAAGTCCTTCCAAATCAAATTCATTATTATTTAGTATCATATGGGTCATTTGCTGCTCTTCGTCAGGTTCATTCCCCATATCAGCCAAAATGATAAGCCTTGATTTGGTGTTTTCTTGCGCGTATGAACATTGTGATGTAAACAAGACTATTCCAATCGAAAAAAAAGAATAATTAAGAATTAATTTGATGTACTTTCCCATAATGAATTTATTTTACATTAAACCTAGCGGTTAATCCATCCAAACTATCTGTGCCAATTAGAATCTCAAATTCTCCTGCTTCAATTTCTGGTTGTAGCTCTTCATTTAAATAAGAGAGGTCATCTGGTGTAATGGTGTATTATACTTTTTTTGTTTTACCAGCAGTAATCGAAACCCGTTTGAAACACTTTATTTTCTTTTTAGA
>NZ_JBAWDL010000136.1:0-27967 GCF_049590715.1 Flavobacterium sp. | reverse complement strand
ACTTCGCCATCTTTAATATCTACTGATAAAATGGACTCATTTTCAATTTTTGCTGAATTTACGGCATCATCTACTATCTTTATTGTTGTTACGGCATCATCAGCTAATTTGTCCGTTGTGATTCCAGAGTCTTTAACCTTAAATGGCAACAGTGTAGTTCCTTCTCCTTCTATAGTTGTACCATCGGCAATAGCACCAAAGTCACTTTTGTTTATCCACGTAACAATACCAGACACATCTGTAACTAAAACTGTATTATCGAGTCCTGGAGCTATTTTTGCAGGGGTTACATTAGCATCTACAATCTTAACTGTTGTCACAGCGTCGTTGGCTAATTTTGCTGTGGTTACGGCATTAGCAGCTAATTTGGCTGTTACGATTCCTAAGTCTTTAACCTTAAATGGCAACAGTGTAGTTCCTTCTCCTTCTATAGTTACATTATCAGCAATAGCTCCAAAGGCATCTTTATCTATCCATGTAACAGCACCTGACACATCAGTAACTAAAACTTTACTGTTTCCGCCAGATTCAATATCCACTGGTTTTATTACGCCATCTTTAATGTCTTCTGATAAAATGGTCTCGTTGAGAATTTTTGCAGATGTGACAGCACCGTCAACTATTTTTATGGTGGTTACCGCATCGTCAGCAATATCAGCCGTTTTTACTTCGCCATCTTTAATATCTTCTGATAAAATCGTCTCATTTAGAATTTTTGCTGTGGTCACCGCATCGTTAGCTAATTTAGCGGTTACGATTCCTAGATCTTTTACTAAAAATGGACTGGTTGTAGTTCCTAATCCTGTGATAGTGGCATCATCAGCAACGGCACCAAACTCATTTTTATCTAGCCATAAAACCGTTCCTGTTCCATCTGTAACTAAAACTTTATTAATACCTCCCGTTGCAATATCAACGGTTTTTACTTCCCCATCTTTAATATCCTCTGATAAAATGGTCTCGTTGAGAATTTTAGCAGATGAGACAGCTCCGTCAACTATTTTTATGGTGGTTACTGCATCGTCAGCAATATCAGCCGTTTTTACTTCTCCATCTTTAATATCTTCTGATAAAATGGTCTCGTTTAGAATTTTTGCCGATGTGACAGCTCCGTCAACTATTTTTATGGTGGTTACCGCATCGTCAGCAATATCAGCCGTTTTTACTTCTCCATCTTTAATATCCTCTGATAAAATGGTCTCGTTGAGAATTTTTGCAGATGTTACTGCATCGGCAGCTAGTTTGTCTGTTATGATTCCTAGATCTTTTACTTTAAATGGATCCGATGCGGTTCCTGAACCTTCGATGGTGGCATTATCAGCATAGGCACCAAAGGCGTCTTTATCTATCCATGTAACAGCACCTAATCCATCTGTAACTAAAACTTTATTGTTTCCGCCAGATTCAATATCAACAGGCTTTACTTCGCCGTCTTTAATGTCTTCTGATAAAATGGTCTCATTGAGAATTTTTGCAGATGTGACAGCTCCGTCAACTATTTTTATGGTGGTTACTGCATCGTCAGCAATATCAACCGTTTTTACTTCGCCGTCTTTAATGTCTTCTGATAAAATAGTCTCGTTTAGGATTTTTGCAGATGTTACTGCATCGGCAGCTAATTTAGCGGTTACAATTCCTAGATCTTTTACTAATAAAGGACTTGCTATAGTACCCAAACCTTCAATAGTAACCATATCGACTACGGTTTCAAAAGCATCTTTGTTTATCCAAGCCACAGCTCCAGTTGCATCTGTAACTAAAACTTTATCAATACCTCCAGAAACTATTTTTGGTGGTGTAATACCCGAATCTTTAACTTGCAAACCATTAACTGGATTTACTTCAATGGAAGAATTATCTACTTTTACTTGTAAATTCATATCCACCAAAGCCGCTTTATTCTGAACCCCCAAAATAGAACCATCTGATGATGTGACATCTTTACCTAATTTATCTGCAGCAATAACCGCATCAAGAAAAGCTTTACGATCCGTACCTTCAATAATTATATTACCTGGATCGGTACTTACCGCCGACTGTATCAACCAAGTTCCCCCTTTAAAAGTATAGATCTCTCCAGTGTTTTCATCGACATAAATATTACCCGACACAGGATTAGCTGGAAATACGGCTGTTGGTGCTCCTGGACCAGAGCTTATAGGTAAATCTTTTTTATTTAATAATTTATTCCATTGTCCAGACGACCAGTAATAAAACCCTGGAGGCATGCCAATAGCACTTATATTGTAAACTACTAACCCCTCTACGTTTCCATTAGATATAGATGTACCATCTGTTAAAGAAGCTAAATTAAGTCTAGGAATTAAAAGACCTTTGTTACTAGAAACAATTTCTAATTGAGCTGAATTATTTGGTACAGCTGTTCCAATACCTACTTGTGCATAAACACCTGTTCCAAAAAGAAATATGACAAATCGTAATTGTTGTTTCATAATCCGATAATTAAAGAATTAATAAATGGGGTAAATCAAATACTATTAATAAAAACACAATAAAGTGTTAACAAAATAAAAGGTAACTATAAATTTAGCAATAAAATGCTAATAAATACGATAAAAAACACTTTTTTTTAATTTAATATAATTACTCCTGCTAAATAAAAAAATAAAATTAAGTAACATAATATAACTTTCTAGATATACACTAAACTTAACATTTATTTTATATAAACCATTATTATGCAATAAACTCATTGTTTAGAGTGCCAACAAATTTTAATTTTAAGTATTGATAAAGCCCCATGCTTTGCATTAATTTACTCAAAAAAACCTACTATTACTCCTTATACTTTACCGCTTATAATTAAATTCCCATCAGAACAAAACTCTTATTGACTTACTTACACTTCATAGCAGCTTAGTTGACAGACTGAAAGTCAACAAACTCAATAAAGATAATTTGTGAATAAAATATTTTTAGGAACTAAAGCAAAATGCTATTTAAAGTACACTTTTTAAATCGGAAATATTAAATTGTTTTAAGTTTTTATATCCGCTAACATCTAAATTTCAAAGAAAGAGAAATCAACTAGAAAGATAAGACTCCATTGTCATAATCAGTTGATTTTAACAATAGAGTTAGTATTACAACAGCTCTTTTATTTTGCTGTTTTACATGTTTATTCTGCTAAATAAATTGAAAGTACAAACTAAACTACTATAACTAAAAGTCAGCGTCTTAAAAATTTATTGCAAGCCACAGATTTCTAAAAAGGAGGCGTGACTTTTACAAAGAGCGGCCATCTTGTATAGAGCAGAGAAATTTAAAATACCTAGAAGTCTCCCTTTTTAAACTGATGAAGTGGCTTTGCTTTGGACAGCAAAACATAGACTTTGGAATTAGAAAATACTCTCATATAATAGGAGATATGAGCGTATAGTTGATAAATTAAATGAATAAAATATACTGGATTTTTTACGTAATTATGTTAAACAAAGCACTTTTTATTCACCTCTATATATTTGATTTAAACCTGTACCTGAATTTATAGAAGTGTGTTTTAAAAAAAAGAGTTAGATAAGCTTCATTACATTAGGTGCATCAAATCCTTTTCAAACAGAATTTAATTAAATGCACCTAAAGGGTTATTTTTTAATAAACAATTATCAAAAAATTTACAAAGTATACTTAGCTATTATTTTATCTACAATAACTTGGGCCAAACGTTTGTGACTTTCAAAAGTCCAACCTGCTACATGTGGGCTTAGAATCACATTCGAGGCGTTTAATAAATATTGAAAGGCATCAGGAGTTTCGTTTGCTTGAAAAAGTGTTTCAAAAGATAATTTCTCGTATTCTAATACATCCAGTCCAGCACCTAAAACTTTTCCATATTGCATAGCCACTACTAAATCAGCGGTAACAATATTTTTTCCTCTAGAAGTATTTATTATCCAAAACGGTTTTGCAAATGCTTCGATAAAATCAGCATCAACCATTTTATTCGTTTCTGGTGTCCAAGGAAGGTGTAAACTAACTACATCCACTTTTTGTTGGAATTCAGCCAATGTAACTTGTTTAGCATTTGCATCGCCTACATTTCCTTGAATGTCGTAACAAAGCACAGTAACATCAAAACCTCGTAACTTTTTAGCAAACGATTTTCCCATATTACCATAACCTATAATCCCCACTGTTTTACCGTCAAGTTCATGTCCTCGATTGGATTCACGATTCCATTGTCCGGAACGGATTTCTCTATCAGCTTGATTGAAGTTATTAAATAAAGACAAAATCATCCCTAAAGTATGCTCGCCTACTGCATTCCTATTTCCTTCGGGAGCGGCAATAAGTGTGATGTTTTTAGACTCCGCATACTCACAATCGATACTTTCGAGTCCTGCTCCTACTCTAGCAATGAATTGCAAACTAGTAGCTTTGTCTAGAAAGGTTTTATCAATCTTAAAACGACTGCGAATCACAATACCGTGATAGTCCTGAATCTTAGCCTCGATTTCCTCCTTTGACGATTTAAAATCTTCGTGATTGGTGAAACCAGCTGCTTGCAATTGGTCCATCATAATGGGATTGTTGCTGTCTATATGGAGAATCTTTATTTTATCTAACATATCATTCTTTTTAACCTCTTAAGAATTTTTTAAAACCTTTACGCTTACAAAAAAACTTATATGTTTAAATAACCTATTTTCCTTGAATTTTTTTCAAAGCGGCTTTGATTCCACGAATTAATGATGAACTAAAACCATGAGATTCCATTTCGCTCAATCCTGCAATGGTACATCCTTGAGGTGTTGTTACACGGTCAATTAATTGTTCTGGATGGATTTGTTCTTCCATAAGCATTTCAGCCGCACCTTTTACAGTTTGGGCTGAGATAGCCAAAGCTGTTTTCCAATCAAAACCAATTTCGATTCCGGCTTGCATCGAAGCACGCATATAACGCAACGCAAAAGCAGTTCCGCTAGCAGCCAAAACGGTTGCAGCGTCCATTAACTTTTCATCTATAACGGGAGCAGTTCCTAAACCTTCAAACAAAGCTACTACTTTTTGACCTTCAACATTATGTCCTTCTTGGAAAGAAATACATGTTGCCGAAGCTCCAAATTGCGCTGCAATATTAGGCATGATTCGGATGGCTTGGTGGTCTTTTCCTATTTTGTTTTGAAGTGCTTCAATAGACAATCCACTTACCGCAGAAGCAATAGTTTTATTAGAAATTATAGGAAGAATTTCAGCTAAAACAGTATCTACTTGATACGGTTTAATAGTCAAAATAATTACATCAGCCTCTTGAATATCATGTTTGTTATCCGAAGAAATAGTGACGCCTAACCCTTCAAGGTGTTTAATATTGGCAACGTTACGTCTTGTAACCGTAACTTGGTTGTTTTGGGTAAATTTAGCGATTCCTACTGCTACCGAAACGCCTAGGTTTCCTCCTCCTATAATGTGAATTTTCATATAATTGAAAAATTAAAAGATTGAAAAATTAAAAGATTCATTAGCTTTAACTAAATAAATCTATTCATATTTATTTTGACATTAACAACATGTCGTATTTAAAAACCTAAAATCAATTTTGCAATTGAAAAATAGATTAAAATTCCGCAAATATCATTACTTGTTGTAATAAAAGGTCCAGTTGCTAAAGCGGGATCAATTCCGAATTTATCCAATAACAATGGAATGAATGTCCCTATAAGTGATGCTATAATAATCACTGAAATTAAAGCACAACAAATCACAAAACCGATAATCAAGGGTTCGTCAAGTATAAAATAACTCCCTAAGAATAAAATAGCTGCCAAGATGGAGCCGTTTAATAAACTCAACGAAATTTCTTTTATCAATCTATTGAATAAGGAACCACTCAACGTGTCATTAGCCAAACCTTGTACAATAATAGCAGACGACTGTACCCCTACATTTCCTGCCATTGCGGCAATAAGTGGCGTAAAGAAAAACAATTTTCCGTGCTCCACCATCGCACCTTCAAATAATCCTAAAACTCTCACGGTGATAAATCCCCCCAAAAGTGCCAACACTAGCCAAGGTAAACGTGCTTTGGTTAACTCTAGAATACTATCATCGGCTTCAACATCTTGGGAGATACCCGCAGCTAATTGGTAATCTTTATCAGCTTCTTCACGGATTACATCAATAATATCATCAATGGTAATACGCCCTACTAACCGACCCATGGCATCAATTACAGGAATGGCTTCTAAATCGTATTTCTGCATGATTCTCGCCACCTCAACATCTTCGGCATCAACGCTTACTGAGGTTACATTGCCAATATAAATTTCTGATATTTGGGCTTTAGTTGAAGTTGTCAATAAATCTTTGAGCGATAAACGCCCTTTTAATCTATTCTCATCATCTACTACATAAATAGAATGAACCCGTGAAACATTTTCTGCCTGAGCGCGCATTTCTTTGACACAAGTAAGAACGTTCCAGTTTTCGTTAACCTTCACCAATTCTTTCCCCATCAACCCACCTGCGGTATCTTCATCGTAACGTAATAAGTCGATGATATCCTTGGCATGCTCAATATCTTCTAATTCAGAGATTACCTCTTCTTTTTTAGATTGGGAAAGCTCCGCGATGATATCCGCCGCATCATCGGTATTTAACTCATCAAGCTCCTCCGCAATCTCTTTTGCCGAAAGGCGGCTTAATATATTTTCGCGTAAATCATCTTCTAATTCTAGAAGAATTTCGGCTGTTTTCTCCGAATCTAAAACCTTAAAAATATAGGTTGCCTCATCAAAATCAAGTTCGTCTAATACCTCCGCTATATCAGCATGGTGCATGTCATTCAATAATCCCTCAAGTTCCCTATCGTTTTTATTGACAATGTGCTGTTCTAGCTCTTGTATTAATTCTTTACTGATTTTAAATTCCATCGGCTTCTATTTTTTGAGTAAGTTCGATAAACTGTTCAACGCTTAACTGTTCTGGACGAAGGTTAAAAACTTCGTCTTCTCTTAATTTGTCGGACAAATTTAAGGTTTTTAAACTGTTGCGCAAAGTCTTTCTACGCTGCTGAAAAGCCGTTTTTACCACCGTGAAAAACAATTTTTCACCGCAAGGCAAACTATAGTCCGATTTACGACGCAAGCGCAACACTCCTGATTTCACCTTTGGTGGTGGATCAAATACATTTTCATCAACAGTAAACAGATATTCTGCATCATAAAAGGCCTGAGCTAGAACTGAAAGAATTCCGTACGCTTTACTTCCTTTTTTTTCGCAAATTCGTTGGGCTACTTCTTTTTGAAACATTCCTGCAAATTCAGGAATCTGCTCTTTGTATTCTAATGTTCTAAAAACAATTTGAGTCGAAATGTTGTATGGAAAATTCCCGATAATCGCAAATTGCTTGCCAGCAAAAATCTCGTTGATATCGTATTTTAAGAAATCCTTAGAGATGATTTTATCTTTCAACTTAGGATAATTAGCACCCAAGTAATCCACTGATTCAGTATCAATTTCGACCACATAGGTATTAATTGGTTTATCCAATAAATACTTTGTAAGCACTCCCATTCCAGGCCCTATTTCTAGCACATCCTCGTAGCCTTCTAAATTCAGCGTGTCAGCGATATCTTTTGCGATGCTTTCATCTTTTAAAAAATGCTGTCCGAGGTGTTTTTTTGCTTTTACTTTTTCCATTTTAATTTGTTTAACCACAAAGACACGAAGGAGGCACGAAGTTCACTAAGAATTTTTGTTTGATTTTTTGTTTAGCCAATTATATTTTACACGAATTTTCTTGACTTTAAATTTCATGAATCTATCTCATACAGATAGGATTAATTTTACTTATAGGATTCCATTTTTTTTAAATAAATTCTTTAATTATGGTATGTTTATTTCCAAAGATTCTCATCATACCAATTGGATTTCATTCCTAAAGCATTTGGGTCTACATTTGGATATTTTACAAAAAGAGCATTCAATCTATTACTAAAATTATTTCCAAGTTGAATTCTGTCCAATAAATATTTCATAATACAAAGATGGACATATAATTTTTCATTTTGTTTGGGTACATCTTCCACCCAATTAAATGGAGGATTTGGCAATAGTTTTGGATTTCCTGGTAAATTTTTATTCCATATTCTGGAATGATGTGCACAATAGTTTCTAATTTGCGCTATAGATTGCAACCAGCTAGGTAAAAAAGTATGATTGACCACGCCATATTCTTTAGCAATTGTATCTTTAGATTTTACTGTGTTTTTTAAATTTCCATATAATTTAGATAAAGAACCAAAACTCGTTTGTTCCAATGATTTCCAGGCAGGAGGAAAACGCAAATCGTCTTTATGGTTTTTAAAATGATTTTTTATAGTTGTTTCTTTCGTCCTTTCTAATTCACCTTCTAAACTCGCAAGAGTTTTTACCAAAGCTTTGCTATCTGTAAATAAATCAAAATTTTGAAACCACCAAGGATTGTATTCGTGAGAAAGATGATATATTAGTTTTGTACGTAAACTTATTTCTATTTTTTCAATTATATCAAATAACAAAATTTTAAGCTCACCATCAAATTGATAGAGCGCAATAACATCCTTAAATCTACTATTCTCTTTAAAAATATGATTAACTTTATCAGACTGCATGGAGTACCAATATTCTCCTAATCGATAATAACTGATATGTGATAAGTAATGAGCTGCTTCGTCTTCGGGAGCTATTAGTAATCCACGAGATTGTAGTCTTTCAATTTGTTCTCGAATAGAAAAAGGTAATTTTTCGAACATAACCTACTATAAATTTAAAAGAAACGAGACTATAATAAAGCAAAAGACACACCCTGGGACGCTGTTTTCATTGCTGAAAACTGTAGCGTGGTGTGTACTGTTAGTACAAAGGTACAAAAAATTGACAACAAAACAATAAAATTCATTTTCTCACATTTTTAAGCTTACTTAATCATTTAACAAAAAATGCTACTTAAACTCATTAATGCTCCGAAACCACTTGTAATTCTGTTCGAAAAGTAAGCATTTTATCTCCAAAGAGTTTTTGTCCTTCGGCTTGTAAAGCAGGGGCATCTTCTAGGTAATACAAGTCTAAAGTATCTTTACTATCTGTTGTATATTGCGCTGAATAAGTCACTCCTCCCATTTCTTCTTCAATCAATACACGTACTAACCGGGCCGAAACAAACTTGCCTGTAGCAATCATTTCTGGAATGTGTTTGTGTTGCATCCAAATCATCCATTGGTCGTGTACGCTCTCGTGTATGTTTGTGGTAACGTTGTATATTATCATTTTTTATTTTTTTTGTCAAACTGAGCTTATCGCAGTATTTTCAATTTGTCTTCGACAAGCTCAGACTGACATTTGTTTTACAAATTATTATCTCCTCTAAGCGTCCTGAAACTTTTACGTGCTTCTACAAAATAAATACTGTCTTCATGATTAAAGAGTATTTTCTCATATAAGGGCTTTGCCATTTCAGGTGTTTTTAGTTTTTTATTGTAAATCTCCGCCGAAAAAAACAAGGCTTCATCAATGTAAATCCCATCACTGTGCTCTGTGATTATTGTTTGGTATTGGCTTAAAGCCGAAGGAAAATCGCCTAATTTCTCAAACACTTTTCCTAATCGCAACAACGTTACAGGTTCAATTTCTTGTCCTTTGAACTTCTTTAAAATAGACTGAAACTGCGCAATGGCTTTGTCATTTCTATTTTGATACAGCAAATAATCTCCTATAGCAAATTCCTTTAATGCCGTTTGAGTGGAATCAGCTACTGTGTTGTCATTTATCAACAAAAAATATTCCAATGCATCATTAGCAATCAATTGCGTACTGGCTGATTTTAATTCTTTAAACTGCTTTAATGCCCATGAAAAATCAGCTTTAAAATAACTGGTTTTTGCAGCTTTCAAACTGGCTTCATGTGCTACTGCATCGTTCTTTAAATCCAATTCAATTTGAGAATAATACAATAATGCTTGATTGAATTTTTCTTCGAAAAGGAAAATATCTGCCAATTCCATTTTGACTTGCGCTTGCTGGTAATTACTCAATTGTAAATCGAGTGCTTTATTTACAATTGCTTTAGCTACCTCCGGTTTTTTCAAATTAAAGGCTACAAAATGTGCTTGAATCAGTTGCAAAGATAAACTAAATGGTGTGATTTCATATTGTTTGAGTAAGGCTTCCAGTTCCAAGTTAATGGCTTCATAATCCTTAGGTACCGCTTTGTTAATTTTCATTTTTATCAAATAGGTATTTGCTTGAAGCAGTAATTCCAAATCCTTAGAGTTTTCTAAAACAAAATCCAAAATCATCTTAGCTGTTTCAGTATCCTCCTCTTCTATACTCAATTGCGCTAAATTGACAATGTTTGATAACGAAGTATCATTGCGTTTGTATATAGATTTTTCCTGAATGAATGCTTTTGAAAATTCTTTTTGTTGTACATAAAACCAACTTAAATAGCGATTCCAAAAAATATCTTGACTTTTTTGTACTCTTATCACTAATGCTTTTCGCAATAAATCACTAAAATTAGCATCTCCTTCACCTGTCATAAAACGCGACATTTGGCTTTGGATCAAAATAGAATTCTGCGGATTTTTATAGGCTTCATCAAGGAAAGTATCAATCATTTTTTCCAAGTTGCCTAATTGCCCATAAAGCAATCCTTTTTGAAAATTAAAATTTAGATTAGGCATTTTCAACTCAGCTGCTTCATAGGCTCTTAAAGCCTCTTCTAGCAATACTTTTTTCTCAAAAGATTGTGCTACAGCATACACTTCATAGGCATTCAAGTTGATTTTATCAATTGCTTGATTGTAGCATGCTTTGGCTTTAGAATCATTTTTTTGCAATTGATAATTATATCCTAATTCAACCAAAATATTGGCTTGGTTGTATTGTTTTAATCTATTGCTTATTGCTTTTTCAGCTAGGTCAAATTGTTTTAATTGTTGGTAACAATCAATGGTTCGTAGAAAATATTGCTGATTTTGAGGTACACTTTCTAACAATTCTTGATAACCAATTTTGGCTTTTTCAAAATCGCCTTTATCGTAGTAATATTGCGCTAATTGTTCGTTTTGCGAAAAACAAATAAATGAAAAAAACAGTGTGATATGTAGAAAGAGTTTTTTCATTATATAATTTTTGCTAAATATTATTTACTATTAAAAAGCCATTTACCCGCAAATTCCCAAATTATTTCGTGATCCAATAAAAATATAATTTGCGAATTTGCGGTTAAAAAACTAGTAAAATTTAATTTATAATATCAAACCCGCAATAGCTTCGCAAAACCTCAGGAATTACAATACCTTCTGGGGTTTGGTAGTTTTCAAGAATTCCTGCCAAAACTCTTGGCAAAGCCAATGAACTTCCGTTTAAGGTGTGTGCTAATTGGTTTTTACCGTCTTTGTCTTTGTAACGCAGTTTCAAACGATTGGCTTGAAAAGTTTCAAAATTCGATACTGAAGAAATTTCCAACCAACGGTCTTGTGCGGTTGAGAACACTTCAAAATCATACGTTAATGCCGAGGTAAAACCCATATCTCCACCACAAAGACGTAAAATTCGGTACGGTAATTTTAATTCGTTCAAAATATCTTTTACATGTTCTACCATTCCGTCCAAAGCCTCATAAGACTTCTCAGGATGTTCGACACGTACAATCTCTACTTTATCAAATTGGTGCAAACGATTCAACCCACGTACGTGTGCTCCATATGATCCTGCTTCACGTCGGAAACAAGGTGTATACGCGGTAGTTAAGATAGGTAGCTCATTTTCGTTCAAGATAACATCTCTGAACAAGTTAGTTACAGGTACTTCAGCCGTTGGGATTAAATACAAATTATCCGTTGCGTCATGGTACATTTGCCCTTCTTTGTCTGGCAATTGTCCTGTTCCATATGCTGATGCTTCGTTTACAAAATGAGGCACTTGTACTTCATTATATCCAGCAGCAGTATTTTTATCTAAAAAATAATTGATTAAGGCACGTTGTAAACGCGCTCCCTTTCCTTTATAAACTGGAAATCCTGCGCCTGTGATTTTGTTTCCTAACTCAAAATCAATGATGTCGTATTTTTTTACTAATTCCCAATGTGGTTGTGCTTCTTCGTGTAAGACAGGAACTTCACCAGCTTCAAAAATATTTAAATTTTCCTCTGGTGTTTTCCCCTCAGGAACAATATCAGCAGGAAGATTGGGTAGTGTATATAGTTTCTCGGTTAACTCATTTGCTAGAGCATCAACCACCTCAGCTAATTCTTTGCTTTTTTCTTTAAGTGAAACCGTTTTTTGTTTTAAGATGGTCGCTTTTGCTTTATCTCCACTTTTCATTAATTCTCCTATGTCTTTGGATAATTTATTAGATTCGGATAAAATAGTATCCATTTCTACTTGGGAAGCACGACGTTTTTCATCTAGTTGTATTACTTCATCCACTACGGTTTTGGCATCCATATTTCTTTTTGCCAGAGCTTGGATTACTTTTTCTTGATTCTCTCTAATAAACGCAATTTGTAACATAGCTTGATTTTTATAACTCTAGTATCTATTTTCAATAAAGTAAGCAAATTTAAGGAAATGTTTCATATAAAAAGGGACAAACTCAAAAACTTGAAACATTGTTATATAAAGCAAAAAAGACCGCCTTGGGGAGACGCTCTTTTAAATTTTTAACAGTAAAGTTTTTTATAACTTCTTATTCAACAACCTCTTTTTTAACACTTATTTTTCCTGCTTCAGTAATTTTCAAAACACATATTCCTTTTTTAAGACTGGAAACATCTACCAAATCAAAGAAATTACTCCTTTTTGTAATACTAGAACACCTAAAACATAGTATATCATACTTTTTTAAACTGTAAACTATTTGAGCTGATTAATAATTTCCTCTCAACAACTGGCTAGGACATCATTTTAAACCTTCAATATCATTTTTATCTACTTCTAATACTAGAGCAACTTTAGTAATTTCGTTTAAATAATTAAATGCTTTATCAACAGCATATATTTTATAATAGTCATCTACTTAATATGTAGTACCATGAGCAGTTATACCAATGAAAACTACAGTAGCTATTAAATTTCCTTTAGCATTAGTAGTATACGCCCAACTTGATGAATACTGTTTTGATTCCAATCATTAATTAACAATAAGTCTTCTTAAAATATTATAATAACTTAATCAAATAATTCAATCGATAGAAAAATAAAAAAAGCCACTAACTATTACATGAACGTAATAATTAGTGGCTTAATAAGCTATGCGAAATTTAAATTATGTATCTATAAAAACTTTATCAAAGGGGTTAATTTTATCCTAAACCCAATGTACAACCATGATTTTAAATTTAATTATTTATAAGCTTCGTTTTGGGTAATAATGTTACCCGATGCAGTTATTTCAGATATTGGAATAGGAAACACATAATACTTACTAGCAATTGAGGTTCCCATTTCAGCACTTACTGTATTAGTTCTTACCAAATCAAACCATCTTTGCCCCTCAAAAGCTAATTCTAGCCTTCTTTCTTTTAATATAGCAGTTCTCACCGCAGCTTGAGTTGTTGCCGTACCACTTAAAGATGCTAATCCTGCTCTAGATCTAATATAATCCAATTTAGATAAAATACTTGCAGAATTAGTTCCACTTGCATTTGTATTTTCATTTAAGGCCTCAGCATATAATAAAATAATATCTGCTAATCTTAGTTCTATCCAATCTTGATTAGCCCCATCAGCTTTAGTGTATTTTGGTGAAATTGTATTAGCTCCAGAAACTTGAATATTCCAAGTCTTTCTTAGATCTCCTGGATTTGCATTGTAAGCAGTAACCAAACTAGGATCAACAGGTGAAATCGATTTTGTATCTACCCCTAAATACCATGTCCAAAAATTACTAGCAGAAACAGCTGCATATTCATCTTTTATAGAACTTGAAATTTGAGTTGCAAAAAGGATTTCTGAATTCAAATCATTGGTGGATCCAAAAACACTAGCATAGGTTGTTTTTAAAGCAAATTTTGTCACATCAATTGACCCAGGTGATCCAGCTGCATTTACAACAGCTGCTAGCTCTGGTTCAGCAAGGATAAAATTACCCATTTGCATATACACTTTACCTAGTAAACCTTGTGCGGCATATTTTGTAACTCTTCCTGTAGTAGATCTTGTTGCGCTTAAAACAGTTTTAGCAGCAATTAAATCAGGAATAATTACATTGTTATATACATCTGCGGCAGGTTGTCTTACAAAAGAAGGATAATCTGATATAAGAGGTAAAGCTTTTAAATTTACTGGTACGTCCCCAAAAACGCGTACTAGTTTAAAATACGATAAAGCTCTTAAAAATTTAGCCTCACCAACTTGTGTAGCATTTGTTGAATTTAATATAACATTATTTGCACTCAAAATGGATTTATACAAAGCCGCATAAAAAGGGCGAAAAAACTGCTCATTCATTTGCGTTAGATTATTTCCAGTAAAAACATCAAATTCCGTGTACGGTGATTCGACCATTTTTGCATTATCTGCTCTGAAATCACCCATCACAGCCATTGGCGTAACGGAAGATAACTGATAGAAATAAGCTGCATTTAATACTCCTTTGAAATCTGTTATAGAAGCTGAATTAGCAATATTTGGTGGTGTTTGATCCAAATCGCTAGTACAGGCTGCTGTAAACAACACTAATCCTAATAATATATATATTCTTTTCATTTTTTCTTTTTTAAAAATTAATATTTAACCCTACTGTAAAGCTTCTAACAACTGGACTAGCACCATTTTGCACACCATAAGTTGTAGGCCCTCCATAACCCGATTGGGTTGTATCTATACCCTCTGGGTTAAAAGAAGTATAATTTTTACCGATTAAATACAAAAGATTTGTAGCAGCTACATAAATTCTTGTAGAACTTATCCCTACTTTTGTCAATAATTCTGGTTTAAAAGAATATCCTAATGTAATATTTCTCAAGGCTATAAAAGAGGCGTCTTGAATTTGTGCGTCAAGCTGACTATTAGATGTCAAATAAGATAATCCGTTAGCATCTGCTTTACCATCATTATTTGCATCAAAACTAGGAGTAAATGCTCTACCAAATTCTGAGTGCCAATAAATAGGATCCACATTCCAAACTTCACCTCCTTGAGAACCTTGTATTTGGAAGGATAAATCTAAATTTTTATAATTCATTGAGCTATTTAATCCCCAGTAAAAGTCAGGTGTATTATTCCCTATTTTAACTAAATCTCCACCTTCAGCAACTGTATGGTTCTTATCAATTACACCATATCCAGGTTCACCAGGAGATTGTTGATCTTTAACATAATAAGCAGAACTATTAATACCAATAGCTGTAGTTGGATCCTTAAGGTATTTATCTTCAACTGCTGCAATAGTTTCTACACCCCACATTTCACCAATTTGACCTCCTACATAATTTCTAAAATAAGGTCCTCTACCACTCACACCATAAATTGTTGCCGGTATTTCATTAAGACCTCCTAAAGACTTTATTTCAGTTTTCACAGTTGATAAATTAGCTGCAAGATTCCAAGAGAAATCCTTGCTTTGTATAATATTACCAGATAATTCAAACTCTAATCCTGAACTTCTTACATCTCCAGAATTCAGTTTTGCTGAAGGATTACCTAATATTTCTGATGTAGGCTGATTAATTAAAATGTCTTTTATATCCGAAGTATAATAATCTACACTCAATTTATAACGATTGTTTATAAATCCTAAATCAATACCATAATTAGTCTCTGTATTGGTCTGCCAAGTTAAATTAGGATTTAAAATATTTGAAGGAATAGTATTAGCTGTTCCAAATATTGATGATCTAGAACCCAAAAGACTCAATGAATCATAAGATCCTAAATCAGAAGTAGATCCTAATGATCCTCTACTGACTCTTAGTTTGAATAAACTTACGTCATCAAATTTGAAAAAAGATTCTTTATGCACATTCCATCCTAAGGAAACAGCAGGGAAAATTTGGAATTTTTTATCAGCTCCAAAACGAGAATCTCCATCCCTTCTTATCGATGCCGATAATAAATAGCGATCCTCATAAGCATAATTAAGTCTCCCAAAAACACTTTTTCTTACTATTGTTTCATCTCTCTCCGTTACAGTAATATCTGCAGGGGCTAACAGGTTGAAATTAATAATTTCTCCATAAGGGACATTGATACCCGTTGTAGCAAGTCCTTTATAATAAATGTTTTGATATTCAATCCCAGCTACAGCAGCTATATCATGTTTGCCAATTTGTTTGGCATAACTTAAAGTTGTCTCACTCAATACCGAAGACTGTTTTAATAATGTTTGATTTAAATTAGTTTGTGCTGGTCGTGATGAAGCATCATACGCTAATCCTTTCCAGAAATAATTATCAGTATCGTTCAGATCAGCCCCTAACACCGTTTTTATATCTAAACCTTTAATAATACTGTATTGCAAATAGGTATTTACATTAGCAAAATAAGTGTTTTGATAGCGTTTTGTATTGTCCAGCTTTAAAGCAGGCCCATTGTCACCTGTCCCACCAATACCATTATTTCCTCTTCCATACTGCCAGTCACTCGCTGGCATTCCAGGCTGTAATGTATAAATATCTTTATTAAAATAAACTGCATTTACCTGAGCACCTGAATTAAATGTACTAGCTAACCCAGGAACACCTGCCAAAGACAAAGCCGCTCTTTGCTGATCCAATTGTTGTACAAATGCAATAGAAGCTGCAGTATGATAAATAGGAGAGATATTATAAGCTCTAATAAGATCTCTCATATCTGTACCTAAGATGTCTCTTTTAGATGTAAATCCATTGAAACTTAATCCTGTTTTGAACTTGTCACCTAATTTAGCATCGATATTCATACGAGCATTAATTTTTTCAAAACCTTGAGTAAGGGCAATACCCTCAGTGTTCTGATAACCAATTGATGCAAAATATTTTACATCTTCTGTTCCACCATTAACACTAAAGTCATGGCTAACACTTTTTGCAGTTCTAAAAAGCCAATCTTCTACTGCTACAACATCTGGAGCATTTTTATAAGCATCGACTTTATATTTTACATAACGGGAGTCCAAATTAGAGACATCGTAAGTCCCATTTGCAATACCAGTTTCTAATGCATTACCCCATTCTCCTGCGGTCATTTGTGCATTTTTGTTGTTATATCTATTCGACAAACTTGCGTAGGTATTATAACTAAAACTAGGCTTGCCAGTTTTTCCTTTTTTGGTTGTCACCAAAATAACCCCATTTGCGCCCCTAGAACCATATATGGCAGCAGAAGCAGCATCTTTTAGCACTTCTAAACTTTCAATATCGTTTGGGTTTATTGTTGCTATACTTCCTGAAATAGGATAACCATCTACAACAACTAGTGGGCTTGCATTCCCATTTACAGATGCAGAAGCTCTAATTTGAATCTTAGGATCAGCTCCTGGAGATCCATCTTGAGTTTGAATTCTTACCCCAGATAACTTACCTGCTAAGGCATCATCAACACGAGTTGCCTGAATTGCGGCAACATCATCACCTCCTATTTTTGCTATAGCTCCTGTAAGATGTGATTTTTTTCGAGTTCCATATCCTACCACAACAATTTCATCAAGCTCGTTAGCATTATCAACCAAAACAACATTAAGTATCTTCTGATCTATAATCTTAATTGATTGCATTTTAAAACCTATAAATGAAAATTGAAGTATCTCTCCACGTTTTACTTCTAATTTGAACTTTCCGTCAAAGTCAGTTGAAGTTCCTTTTGTAGTATTAGCTATAATTACATTAGCACCAGGCACAGGCATGTTGTCACTATCTAATACAGTACCGGATAATTCATATCCGACTTGAGCATATATTGACATATTAAATATCAATAATAGCATTAAAATAAGTTTAGTTTTTAAATTCATGGTTAATTTTTTTGTGATTAAAATGGTTCATTAATACTTAAATAATCTTTTAAATTAAATTGTACATTTTCATTTTCAATGATTGATTTAGATTATAAATTAAAACATTATTGGTTTATCAAACTGATAAACCAAATTGGTTTTCCAAATATAAGCCTTATTTTTTGTTAAAAAAAATTTTATTTTGAAAATTGAAAATAATATTGATTAAAAGCACTTGAGGTATAAAAAATAGTAATACTAAAAAATACTATTCTTAAATAAACACCTATAAGACTACCTCACAACAAGTTGAAAAACTCATTGATATATTACGCACAAAAAATGGGTGTATAACTCTCAAATATGCAATTATCAATAACTAATTTTAGTTTGGAGAGGACCTTAATAAAAGCTTACGAGATTGATAATAAACTAATCACACAGGCAAAAAAAATAATGAAACACCATTACTTTCCTTTTTTAAATGTAAAATGTTGTTTAGTAAAACTTGTTTAAGAATACAGTAAAAAAGACCAATGATTTCAGTCTTATTGTTATGTGAAAAAAGAATAGAAATAATAGAAAATCCGTAAACTAAAAAACCCAACTTACATATACATGTAAGTTGGGTTTTGAATGAATTAGTTTTTAATTAATTCCACATTTTAAAAAGATGCTATTTTTTTAAATCCTTGATAATCTCAATACATTCTCTAGTCAACGATTCAATTTTAGCTAAGTCAAATTTTCCATCAGCTTCGGCTTTAATCAATTTTGATCCCATACCTACGCAAACTGCACCAGCGGTGATCCATTCTGTTAAACTCTCTTTAGTAGGCGATACTCCACCCGTTGGCATAATAGTAGTCCAAGGTTGAGGCCCTTTGATTCCGTTTATAAAAGCAGGTCCATACAATTCACCTGGGAATAATTTTACTACCTCACAACCCATTTCTTCAGCTTTAGCAATTTCAGTTAATGAACCACAACCTGGTGACCACATTACTTTACGACGATTACACACAATGGCAATATCTTCTCTTAAAACTGGTGTAACAATAAAGTTAGCTCCTAATTGCATGTATAATGAAGCGGCGGCGGCATCAGTAACAGAACCTACTCCTAACACCATTCCTGGTAATTCAGCAATGGCATATTTAACAAGCGCAGTAAAAATTTCGTGAGCAAAGTCACCTCTACTTGTAAACTCTAACAAACGTGCACCTCCATCATAGCAAGCTTTCATTACTTGCTTGCTTACTTCGATATCTTTATGGTAAAACAAAGGTACTAGACCTGTTTCTTTCATTACTTGTGCTACTTCAATTCTTGTAAATTGTGCCATCTTATTTTTTTTATCTTGATACTTTTCCTGAAAAATCACCTGAAAGTAATTTTTCAATTTCTGGTTTTGTTACTAAATTATAATCTCCTGCAATAGTGTGTTTCAAACAACAAGCTGCCACTGCAAAGTTTAATGCTCTTTGCTTGTCTAGTGGTTCTTCGTTCAGTCCATAAATCAATCCTCCCATAAAGGCATCACCACTTCCTACTCTATCCACCACTGGTGTTACTTCCTGAACTTCGGCATTAAAAATGGTTTTCCCATCATACATTACTCCACCAATACGTTGATGAGAAGCACTTACTGAATAACGCAAAGTTGTAGCAACATACTGCATATCAGGGCATAATTCAAATATTTTATTATACAAAGCTGGTAAAGCAGCACTGTCTTTATAATCAGGATTTACTTTATCTAATCCCATCATAAAATAAGCGGTATCAATATCTCCCAAAATAACATTACTGTATTTTAACATTTCAGGCATAACTTCTTTAGGTTGTTTCCCGTATTGCCAAAGCTTTGCACGATAATTCAGATCGGTAGAAATAGTTAAACCTAATTCATGTGCAGCTTTTATTGCCTCTAAACAAGCTTCGGCAGCATTTTCAGAGAGCGCAGGTGTAATACCACTCCAGTGAAACCAAGTAGCATCTTTTAAAATTTCTTTCCAATTAAACTCCCCTTTTTGTAGGTTTGACATGGAACTATTTGCTCTATCATAAATAACATTACTAGCACGTGTACTGGTTCCTGTTTCTAAGAAATAAATCCCCAATCTGTCTCCACCAAATAATACATTTTGACAATCTACATCCAATTTGCGCATTTCTTTTAAAGCACTAATCCCAATCTCATTATCAGGGATTTTAGTCACATATTCAGCATTCATACCATAATTGACTAAGGATACTGCCACATTAAATTCGCCACCTCCATAAGTAGCTTTAAAAGATTCCGCTTGAGAAAATCGCAAATGTCTTTCTGTTGACAAACGGAGTAAAATTTCACCAAAAGTGATCACTTTTTTCATCTTAATTATTTCCTAATTGGTTAACAAAGCTTTAGCAAAGCTAAAAAAATATAAAAAACCTTCAATCGTTATCGAAAGAAGGTTCAAAAGTAACTTTTTTTAAAACTAAATCAGATTTTTTTTTTAGATAGTAGCTAATTATCCAATCCTATTAACTTTATTGCATAATAGAAAAAAGTCTGTAAGATTACAAATAAGTCACTAAATATAGTACTACACTTGTATTCCCATCTTAAATGAGAGATTGTTTTTAAAAACACCTACCTAACTGTGCTATTTTTTATAAATCTAATTATATTCCTAAAGCTTGTCCCCCACCAATTTGGATAGTCTCAGCAGTTAAGAAAGAAGCGTCATCACTTACTAAGAAAGCTATAACACCTGCTACCTCTTCTGGTTCTCCTAATCTACCTAATAAAACACTACTTTTCCATGAAGCAAAAACTTCAGGTTTAGTGGCTTTAATTTGAGCGTGGAAAGGAGTGTCTATCGTACCAGGTGATACTGCATTTACTCTAATTCCGTATTCTGCTAAATCTTTGGCTAAAGCTCTAGTGATAGACTGTACCCCACCTTTTGAAGTTGCGTAAATACCAGCTCCTGGCCCAGCACCATTCCATGCTGCATTTGATGTATAGTTTATGATAGAAGCTTTTTCTCCTTTTTTAAGAAAAGGTATAGCAGCTCGTGAAGCATAAAATACTGAATCAAGATTTAACGCCATAACAAATTTGTATTCTTCAGTTGTCATTTCTTCAAATCTAGCTCTAATACCTATACCCCCAGTATTATTTACAAGAACATCGATTTTTCCATATTTTTCACCAATTTTATTAATATTTTCCGTTACTTCTTCTCCATTTGTAACGTCAAATCCATAATATTCAGCAGTAATTCCTTCTCCAGTAAGCTCAGCAACTTTTTCAGCGCCTCTAGCATCTTCAATACCGTTCAAAATTACAATATATCCCTCTTTACCTAATCTTTTAGCTACTGCAAATCCAATTCCTCCTGTTGCACCAGTAATAACTGCTACTTTACTTTCTACTTTACCCATCTTTATCCTATTTAATTATTTATTCTTTTATTTAAAAAATTCTTTATTACTATTTATCTTCAACAGGGACTATTTTTTTTATTAAAAATAGAATCGATCCTATTGTTAATGGTGCTAATACCGCAATAATAATAAAAGCTGGTGTATAGGATACTGTTGTTATTTTAGGAATCAACCAGTTCATAATGATTACTGAAACAGCCCCTACACTCCCTGCTAAACCCGCTAAAGTTCCTACTGAAGGCCCTTTGAACAGATCACTAGATAGTGTTTGTAAATTTCCAATCGCAAATTGAAATCCAAATAATACTAAAGCCACGATGTATATAAATGACATGGGACTCTCACCATCAACAAAAAATATAATTCCTAACAATCCTAAGAATATTAAACCACAACCAATTCCAATTGTAATTTTTCTAGCTGCATCGACTGTTTTAGTTTCAATTAATTTACCACAGTACCACCCCCCTACAATACTTCCAGCCATTCCACCTAAATAGGAAATCCAAATGGTTGAACCAATCTCTACGATATTAAATCCATATTTTGAATGTAAGTACAAAGGCATCCAACCTACAAACAACCACCATATAGGCTCAATAAAGAAACTTCCTATCAGAACACCCCAAGATTCTCTATATTTTAATATTTTCAAGACACTTAAACCTCTTTCTTTTGTTATTACACCATTGTCCACTGTACTGCTGGCAACAATTAAGTTTAACTCTTCTTCAGTAATCCAAGGATGCTTATCTGGTGTCGCTTTATTAATGAACAACCATGGAATCACCCATAAAACTCCTATTGCCCCAATGATGATATACGTCATTCTCCATCCGTAATGTCCATATAAAAAAGCAATTAATACTGGTGCAATAACACTGCCTAAAGATGCTCCCGCATTAAATATACCTTGAGCTATTGCCCTTTGTTTTACTGGAAACCATTCACCATTACTTTTTACCGCCCCTGGCCAGTTTCCAGCTTCACCCAATCCTAAAAGCCCTCTAAAAAGTGTTAAAGAAAATAACCCTCTTGCAAAAGCATGAAAGATAGAGGCCACTGACCATAATATGATAGATATTGTAAATCCTAAACGAGTTCCAATGATATCATATAATTTTCCTGATAAAAATTTTCCTGCCGCATACGTTATCATAAAAACATTTAGCATAATGGCATAGTCCGCTTCATCCATTCCTAGGTCTTTACCCATTTCTGGCCACATGATTCCAAACGCAGTTCTGTCTATGTAATTAATTACCGTAGCCAAACAAATTAACGTAATAACCCACCATCTTAATCCTTTAATTTTCATAATTTTATCTTATTTTTATTCAACTATTTCATTTTAAAAAAAAGCCAAAAATTCCCTGTACCTTTATTTCTCAATAAGGTAAAATTTGAATTTTATTCTAAAAAATTATTGCTTTTGGATAGAAATAAGCCTTTTGTAATTTCAGGTTAACTGATACTTTACTTATTTTTTTTATCTATAACTATAGTATTACACGTTATAACAATATTCATATAATGCTTTGAAATGCTCTTTCATTTTTTGTTTCGCTAACTGTGTATCTTGAGCGATAATTGCTTCATAAACTTCAGTATGCTCTTTAATTCTAATCAATCCTTCATTTCCGTTTTTATCACAAACATGGTATTTCTCAAAATTGATTAAGATTTCAGGAATAATAATCAACATCATATTGTTCATCGTATTATTTCCACTAGCTCTTGCAATAGCAAGATGAAAAATCAAATCTTCTTGAACAGCATCTTCACCTTTTAAAACCTTTTCTGAATAAGCGTCTAAAGCTGCTTTAATTTGGATCAAATCTTCTTCGGTTCTTCTTGTTGCGGCCAAACGAACTGTTTTCAATTCGATTAAAATTCTGGTCTCTACTAGTGATTTAAAATCTGATGCTCCTAATCTCAAAATCTCATCTATTATACCATTTATGGCTATTATACCAATCTCAGCCATAAATGTTCCACTTTGTGGTATGGATTTCAGAATTCCATAAAACTCCAGTTTTTGGATGGCTTCACGAACACTACTTCTACTTACCCCAAATTTTTCAGAAAGCATACGTTCCGAAGGCAATTTATCTTGAGGTTCAAGATTCTTATAATTAACATACTCTCTAATCTTAGCGATTATTGAATTTAACGAGTCTTTATTATCTTTTCTAGGGATTACTTCTAATTTCATAATTCATTTTTTTATACTCTGGTAAACCAGATTGGTTCGTAAAATTATAAAAAAAAACAATACAAATATAAAAATGGGTGAATTAAACAAAAATCATAACTGCCTGCTAATGAGATACTTCTAAGGCATGTATTTTAACTTTAGCAAATGAGTTAGGAATCCTAGATTGCAAGTAGTTCCCCGCTTTAAAATAATTTTCAAAAATACCCCACTTTTTTACACTTAAGTCATCATAAACAAATGATTCTGCGTTATTTAGAATCACTTCCATTCTCCCATTAGACACTTTAATTTCTATATTAAATTTATTAAAATCCACTTTTTCTTTGAAATTTTTCCCTTCATCATCACCCCAAGCAGTGGCAGGAAGTAATTCTTGATACGAAGCATTAACATCCTTAACTACTTTTGTTTTAACTCTAATTTTCCCTTTATCCCAATAAATTTTTAATATAGGAGCTGCATTATTATCATTTTGTCCAATTAGATCACGTTGTTCATTCGTTAATCTTCCGTGAATTTGTGCAATAATTGTACGACTGTATTTTCCATCAGGGTCTTTAGAAATATCTGCAATTGAAAAAACTCCTTTCAATCTTCCTCCTTGCGCAAATGTCCAATTTACATTATCATCACCCACAACCATTGTCTCTCTTAGCTCTGACCTAGAGTAACGACTATTAGCTGTCGCTGTACCGGATGGATAAGCATAAAAAACAATTGATTTGTCTTTTGGATCTTCATACATGTACTCTTTTACACCTTTTATATTTCCATAATTTAGAATTTTAGGATATCCTATATTCATTGGTTTACCTGGATTATCGGCATCTTCTTCAGGTACCGTTAGTGTCCAATGCGATAAATCAATAGCAGTTACTTTCTTTTTTACCTTTTTATTTTGACTATAACCTACAGAAATTACTGCACAGAATAAAAGAATTGTAGTTTTAAAAAAATTCAGCTTCGCCATTATTAATAAATTATTAAACCATTGTAAAACAAAAACAACTCTTTACTTGTTTACCAATTTGGTAAACCAAATTGGAGAACCAAATATAGGAAGTATTTTCATTAAAAAAAATTAAAATGATTATTATTTTCTATTAAAATGAAAAAACTGCTTTTTTTACTTTATTAGAAGCCTAATAAAGCAAAAAAAGCAGTTTTAATACTGAATAGTAACTTATTGCTATTTAGTAAAGGAATTAATAATTCATTCCTGTCTTCATGAAATCTTCACGGATAGGACTAAATACATCTATTAAAATACCCTCTTCTAAACATATTGCACCGTGAAGTACGTGAGGCGGAATATAAAAACAATCTCCTCCTTTTAATATTTTTTTGTCATCACCAATAGTCACTTCAAATTGACCACTTACTACATACGTAACTTGCGAATGATAATGTTCGTGCAAAGCACCTACACTACCTTTTGAAAATTCTACATTTACTAGCATGATTTTATCATCATAACCCATAATTTTACGTCTAACTCCTTCACCCGCTACTTCCCATTTAATCTCATCTCCTATAAGAAACTCCTTGCTTGCTCCAAAACTTTGCATATCTATTATATTTAATTAATTGTTTTATAATGTGTTCCAACCCAAGTGTAGGTTGTATCCTTTATTTTTATTTGATGTTTTTTTGTTGTCGAATTATTGTTAGTCGCTAATATAAACAAAATTGACTTTCTCTCTTTATTTTTAATTGTAACCCCTATATAATTAGCATCTTCATAAACTACTTCAATTTTATCTATTAAACTAAAAGCATTAGTAGCAACTTCTGTCACTGGATTATAGCTTCCATGGGTTTCGATTACATTAACAAAAGTTGCTTTCTGACTATTCTTTTTGCGAATAATAAAACCCGGATCTCTTCTAAGATTAAAACTAGGATCATTTGCACCTAAACCAACAAATAACAATTCATCAGTAGGTTGTGTGGCTGATGTTAAGGAATAAAAAACTCCATTGTCTAACCAAGATATTTTAGTATTCTCAGTAGTTGCTTTTCCTATTCCCTCTTTCCACAAATGTTGATACCCATACGCTTTTCCAAGTGGCTCTAACGTTTTTGGTGTTTGATAAGTAAAATTAGAAGACATCATTTGCCCTTGATAATAAAATGGTAAATCATATTGATTGGCTTTGTCCGAATCTATTTGAAAAATATCAAGCAACAACGGTTTTTCATATCCTTCATCTTGAAGCACAACCATTGTCCGATGCATTTTGGTTCCCGGATACGCATTATCTTCGGTAGCACTTATAATTTGCACTTTAGGATTGGAAACATCATACAGATATTTCTTTGATGAAAATTGATTGCCTGTTTCGAAATCAGCTCCAAAATGTGAGGTTTCATTTTGAATAATCGTATTATGAGCAATCGTTTGTTTTGCCCAAGTTGTATTTTCTTTTAGATAATTTCCACCACCTTTTTGTTCAATATTAACAAATCGTGCAAGTCCGTAATCTTGTAAAACCTCTGAACTATTATTGTAATATGAAAAGGAAAGTTTGTCAAAATGTCCGTGACTCAATCCTTGAGCAGCATATTTCATCACCAAGGTCAATTCGCTTCCTTCGTTTTTGTTTCGAATAATAGCTACACCGCCGTCTTTCCCTTCTGGACCATCAGACAAATCGATTGATTTTTTTTCGAATGGTTTAGCCAATCCTTTTTTGATTGCCAAAGCCACAGCCATCCCTGAATTATCTAACTGCACTCTACCTTGTTTTTCAGCTATTGACAATAAAGAAGCATCTTTTCCACCATACAAATAAGCAATATCTACCGCCGAAACTAATTCTCTTGAATAGTATGACATTCCTTTTTGACCGTCATTCAATGGGAAAAATTCTCCCGCTGCATTAGTCAAATGCAACAAAGCATACACCGCTTTGATAAGAATACCATTTTTATATTCAAAGATTTTTACATCAGGTTTGGTGTTTTGTAATGCTTCCGCAAAAACCATAAAAGGATACATGGCATATCTTTGGTAATATGGCCCTTCAGTGTAATACCCATCAGGTGAAAAAGGTTCATTAACATTAGCTAAAAATCCTGTTTTTTGTCCTGGTTTTTTGATTAACCCACCATCATTATCCTTCATTCCAGCAGGCAAACCATTTTCTTTTAAACCATTCAGCGCACGGTCAAGCAATTCGGCATCATCCATTACGAGCGCAATCATTCCTACGGCTACATTCCCCCAAGTACTGTGATTGTGCACTCTGTCAAAAAACTGTGGAGAACCTATAGAAATAAAATCAGCAAAAGGCTTGAACAAATCTTTCTCAATGGTCTCACGATCAGCCACACTTATGAAATCATACACACAGTCATAAGCTTGACTTGTGTACACTAACCAGTTTGAATCATTTAAAGCTTGCCAGAACAATTTTCCACGCGCATAAGAACGTTCTTGTGGGTGCAAAGGTAATGTTGGGTATAATTTGGCATACGCCAATAACATATCACGTACATAAACAGCGTATTTTTTATCATTTAAAATTTGATATAAAACACCCGCTTTTTGTATAATTAAGAAGTTTTTCTTGTGACGTTCATGTGTGTAACCCCCCGAAAAATCTTTTGGGATAGGTGTAATGATTCCCAAAGCAATTTCAGCATCAACTTCAGTTTTTGCTTCTGCTAATGAGGTATCAAAAAGAGGCACTTTACCTAATTTCGCACGAATTTCGGTTACTCCTTTTTTGGTCAAAACTAAAGAAGGATGGCCTTGTGCTACTGTATTTTGCATCACTGAAAATACAATAACA
This sequence comes from Flavobacterium sp., assembly GCF_049590715.1. GTDB lineage: Bacteria > Bacteroidota > Bacteroidia > Flavobacteriales > Flavobacteriaceae > Flavobacterium. The sequence goes on along the minus strand of NZ_JBAWDL010000136.1, from coordinate 594 downwards.
ATGGCTGTCCTTTTAAGAAAACGGTTGATTTTCAATTTCATAATCTATTGCTAATTAATATTTACAAACTGGTTTACCAATTTGGTTTGTCAAATATAAGATAAATTATAACAAATAAAAAACGAACTGATAAATTAACATTTTAGGTAACGCCTAGAATTCAATCAATTATAAAAAATAACCGATTATAATTTGAAACTAAAAATTTAATTAGTGATTAAAACTTAATCTCTTTTGATTTCTCGCTCTAAATAATCTTCTAAAAGTTCAAACATCGCATCAACAGAAAGTATTTGTGTATCAGGATGATTTTTAAGGAAATCAGCATTCAACTGTGCTAGATTTTCTTCTATTTCAAAAAAAGTGTCGTTGTTTAAAATATCGCGAATTGGATTTACACCTTCGAGTTTTGATTTGAAAAACTTTTCGCGTTTTACACCGCTCATCAATTGGACTTTTTTACATTGTTGTTGAAACAATTCCAAATGTTTTTGGGCTCCAATCAATGCCAAACCTTCTTCTATTAATTCGTTTAATTCAGTGTTCCAACGAGACTTGTGAATGAACTGCGCAAAATTTCCTTCTACATAATTA
>NZ_JBAWDL010000135.1:0-2043 GCF_049590715.1 Flavobacterium sp. | reverse complement strand
TAGGAATCAATCCTTATCCAGCGAATCTTTTTCCTGTAAATCATACTTCGAAACAAATAAAGGAAAGTTTTGAAGAAGGTAAGAAGGTCATCGTAGCGGGGCGTTTGATGAGTGTGCGTGACCAAGGTAAAGCTTGTTTTGCTGAACTGCAAGATAGCGAAGGTCGTATTCAGTTGTACGTGAACCGCGATGTGTTGTGTGAGGGTGATGATAAAACGTTGTACAATCAAGTGTTTAAAAAATTAACCGATTTAGGTGATTTTATTGGAATTGAAGGAGAATTGTTTACCACACAAGTGGGTGCAAAATGTATTCGTGTGAGCGGTTTTACATTTCTGAGTAAAACATTGCGTCCGTTACCATTACCAAAAGTAGATGAAGACGGAAAAGTACACGATGCTTTCAATGATGCCGAATTGCGTTACCGTATGCGTTACGTGGATTTGACAGTGAATCAAAACGTGAAAGAGACTTTTATCAAAAGAACAAAGTTGTTCAACTCGATGCGTACTTTCTTTAACGATGCAGGATATCTGGAGGTGGAAACTCCGGTTTTGCAATCGATTCCTGGTGGTGCTGCGGCTCGTCCGTTTATTACGCATCATAACTCACTGGATATGCCGTTGTACATGCGTATTGCGAATGAGTTGTACTTAAAAAGATTGATTATAGGTGGATTTGACGGGGTGTATGAGTTTTCGAAAAACTTCCGTAATGAAGGAATGGACAGAACGCACAACCCTGAGTTTACCGCTATGGAAATATATGTAGCCTACAAGGACTACAACTGGATGATGGATTTTACGGAGCGTTTGCTAGAGCATTGCGCTATTGGCGTGAATGGTACTAGTGAAGCTACTTTTGGTGAACATACGATTAGCTTCAAAGCGCCGTATGCTCGTGTAACCATGACGGATTCTATCAAACATTTTACAGGTTTTGATATCTCTGGTAAAAACGAAGCGGAACTTTTTGAAGCGGCTCGTGGTATGGGAATCGAAGTAGATGCTACGATGGGGAAAGGAAAATTGATTGATGAGATTTTTGGAGCGAAATGTGAAGGGAATTATATTCAGCCAACATTCATTACTGATTATCCAAAAGAAATGTCGCCTTTATGTAAAGAGCACCGTGACAATCCTGAGTTAACAGAGCGTTTTGAACTGATGGTTTGTGGTAAAGAGGTTGCGAATGCCTACTCTGAGCTAAACGACCCAATTGACCAAAGAGCCCGTTTTGAAGATCAAATGCATCTAGCTGAAAAAGGGGATGATGAAGCAACTGGAATTATCGATGAGGATTTCTTGAGAGCTTTGGAATACGGAATGCCACCAACTTCTGGTTTAGGAATTGGAATGGACCGTTTGATGATGTTCTTGACCAATAATGCTTCGATTCAAGAGGTGTTGTTGTTTCCACAAATGAGACCTGAGAAGAAACAAGTTCAAATTGAATTGACTGAAGAAGAAAAAGTAATTATTGCTTTATTGAAAGGAAACGAGAATAAAATGGATTTAACTCAGCTTAAAATTTCGGCTAATTTAAGCGGGAAAAAATGGGATGCTGCTATGAAAGGTTTGTCTAAACACGGCTTGACCAAAGTAGTTGTTGGAGGTGAAAGTAAGGTAGTGGAATTGGTGGAGTAAGTTTTACAAACACAGATTTCACAGATTAGCATAGATTTATATAGGAAAAGGAACTTCGTGATGGAGTTCCTTTTTTATTTTTACACTAACAAAGCCAGCTTATTCTCAATATCATCTTGAGACAAAAGAGATTCAATATTTCCCAAAGTTGTCAAAGCAATTTGCGTCAACGCTTCCTGTGTGAAAAATGCCTGATGAGCGGTAACCAAAACATTGGGAAAACTCATCAATCGCTGAATTTCGTCATCTTGAATGATATCTTCTGAGAGATCTCTGAAAAATAATTTTTCTTCTTGTTCATAAACGTCAATTCCTAGATACCCCACCTTTCCTTTTTTCAATGCTTTAATCACATCTGAAGTTTGGATTAAAGCACCTCGACTGGTATTGATGATCA
>NZ_JBAWDL010000134.1:0-42547 GCF_049590715.1 Flavobacterium sp. | reverse complement strand
GATCTACGCACTTACATAGAGAAAAATTTATTGAAAAAGGTGGACCTGATGGTGGTGATGGAGGACGTGGAGGTCACGTGATTTTAGTAGGAAACAAAGCACTTTGGACGTTGTTTCACTTGAAATTTGCTCGTCATGTCAAAGCTGGGAATGGTGGAGACGGATCTGGTGACCGAAGTACAGGTGCAGACGGTGATGATAAATTTATCGAAGTACCATTAGGAACGGTTGTTAAAGACAAAGAAACAGGCGAAATATTATTCGAAATTACAGATCACGGTGAGAAACAAGTTCTTTCTCGTGGTGGTAAAGGAGGATTAGGAAACTGGCATTTTAGAAGTTCAACAAATCAAACTCCTCGTTACTCTCAGCCAGGTTTACCTGGAGTGGAGATGGATGTGATTTTAGAATTAAAAGTGTTGGCTGATGTTGGGTTAGTAGGCTTTCCTAATGCTGGAAAATCAACTTTGCTTTCAGTCTTAACTTCTGCAAAACCTAAAATTGCTGATTATCCGTTTACGACTTTAAAACCTAACTTAGGAATTGTGGCTTACAGAGATTTTCAATCATTTGTAATTGCTGATATTCCAGGGATTATTGAGGGTGCTGCTGAAGGAAAAGGATTAGGACATTATTTCTTGCGTCATATTGAGCGTAATTCAACCTTATTGTTTATGGTACCAGTAGATACACCAGACATTAAAGGCGAATATGATATTCTAGTGAATGAGTTGACTAAGTACAACCCTGAAATGCTTGATAAAGAACGTTTGTTGATTATTACCAAATGTGATATGCTAGATGACGAATTAAAAGCCGAATTAAAAGTCGAACTAGATGTGGCTTTCAAAGATATTCCGTATTTATTTATTTCTTCAATGGCACAACAAGGATTAGTTGAGTTAAAGGACAAACTTTGGAAAATGTTGAATGAGTAGTTAAAAGCTCAAATTAAATAAAAAAAAACCACTATGAAACGAATCGTTTCATAGTGGTTTTTTTATTTTTAGAGCGGACGGTGTTTTTTTAAATTTACTACAAAGCTTTAAATCATCAAAAAACCTTAAATTTGCCCCATGCAAATCGAGAAAAAAGACATCCGCGCCTTATCCAAAGAACAACTACGTGATTTTTTTGTGAACCATGGAGATAAATCCTTCCGCGGAAATCAAGTGTATGAATGGTTGTGGAGCAAGGGAGCTCACAGTTTCGAGGATATGACCAATTTGGCCAAAGCTACAAGATTAATGCTTGAAACTCATTTTGTAATCAATCATATCAAAGTAGATACGATGCAACGTTCCGAAGACGGTACGGTAAAAAACGCAGTTCGTTTACATGATGGTTTAGTGGTTGAGTCAGTTTTAATTCCTACGGCAACACGTACTACTGCATGTGTCTCTAGTCAAGTGGGATGTAGTTTAGATTGTAATTTTTGTGCTACTGCACGATTAAAAAGAATGCGTAATCTAGAACCTGCTGAAATTTACGACCAAGTAATAGCTATTGATAGAGAAAGTAAATTATATTACAATCATCCTTTGTCTAATATCGTTTTCATGGGGATGGGTGAGCCTTTAATGAATTATAACAATGTATTGAAGGCAATTGAAATGATAACCTCTGAGGAAGGTTTAGGAATGTCACCAAAACGAATTATGGTTTCTACTTCAGGAATTCCTAAAATGATCAAAAAACTGGCTGATGATGAAGTTAAATTTAAGCTAGCGGTTTCTTTGCATTCTGCAATTGATGAAATCAGAGCACGAATTATGCCTTTTAGTGCTAATTTTCCTTTGGCTGAATTGCGTGAATCGTTAGAATATTGGTACCGAAAAACAAAAAGTAAAATTTCTTATGAGTATGTAGTTTGGAAAGGAATAAATGATAATAAAGAATCCGTTGATGCTTTGGTTAAATTTTGTAAATACGTTCCTTGTAAAGTCAATTTGATTGAATACAATCCTATTGATGATGGCGAATTTCAACAAGCGTCAGAAGAAGCAATTAATGCGTATATCAAAGGATTGCAAGCAATAGGTATCGTCGTAAAAGTACGCCGAAGCCGGGGAAAAGATATCGATGCTGCCTGCGGACAGTTAGCTAATAAAGAAGTTTAAGGCAAAAAAAATCCCTTTTAAAACATTCAGTTTTAAAAGGGATTTTTTAATTTTACTTTTTTATTTACCGCTAAGGACGATAGGAAAAGTGATACCTTTAAATTTAAAAGTGGCATTATTATCACATTCGCCATCTCCAAAATCAACTGTACCGTCAATGTTGTTTTTTTCAATTGTAAAACTTCCTTTTACTGGGTAAGGTTTAGTACAACTCGATTTGATTAGAAAAGGAATTATTATTGTTTTGTTTACTTTTGCTCCTGTAGGAAGTGTTGTACTTGTGTTTCCTGTGATAGACACCACATTGTCACTCCAAGTATAATTGTCATATCCTTCGATTAGCTCTCTAATAATAGTTCCTGTTCTAATATATTTTTTTCCGTTTTCTAGTGTAACAGTCGTCTGAATATTATGAGTCATAACAGGGTGAGATGTGACAAGTGTTGCGGTGCTTTTATTGGTTAATTCAATATTGTGGTCTCCAGTTATAAGATTGCCATTGTGGTAAAAATTTTCAAATTTATAGGATAAAACAAGAATTTCTTGTTTTGTTTTTAAAAAACTAACGGTAATTTTTCCTTTAATAGTATTGCCATTTCTAAGGGTGCAAGGGGTATCTCCAAAATTAATTATCTTAATCCAGTTCTCAGTAGTTGAAGCATCAGTTACTTCAGCGCAGTCAGGTAGAAACCTTACAACAGCAATATTTGATTTAGAAGCTGCAGATTGTTGTGATGCGTTTTGATCTTCAACAATGAGTGTAATATCTTCTATAGCAGTGTCAATTTTTGATTCAGTGGTTACATCATCAGCCGCCAAAGGGGTGTTGTCAGTATCAGCGTTATCCTTTGGAGTACAGCTAATAAATAATCCAATTGAAAGGAGTATTCCTAGTATTCTTGTTTTTGTTTTCATAAGAATTGGTTTTTGATAAAGGGTTGGTTTAGTGTGATTAATGTTTTTTTGAATTAATAGGCTAATTTAGAAAAAATAATTAAAATTAGAGAAATTCTAACGCTTATATTTAATTTTTAGAACTGTTTTTTTTGAATTTAAAAAAGTAGCCTGTGTTATATTAAAAATTAATGAGTTGTATTTTTTATTAAAATAGTATATTTGAAATCGAAATGAATGTTACTACTATAATAAAACAACCCATCTTTAAGGAAATGGAGCTTTTTGAAAAAAAGTTCTATGAATCGATGACTTCACAAGTGGCGTTGTTAAATCGTATTACCTATTATATTGTCAATAGAAAAGGAAAACAAATGCGTCCTATGTTTGTTTTTTTAACTGCCAAAATGGTTTCAGGAGGCGAAGTTAACGAACGAACTTATCGCGGTGCTTCTGTAATTGAACTAATTCATACTGCTACTTTGGTACATGATGATGTAGTGGATGATAGTAATAGGAGAAGAGGTTTCTTTTCTATCAATGCACTTTGGAAAAATAAAATTGCAGTTTTAGTTGGTGATTATTTACTTTCAAAAGGATTATTACTTTCTATAGATAATGGCGATTTTGATTTGCTTAAAATCATATCGGTTGCAGTGCGTGAAATGAGTGAAGGGGAGTTACTTCAAATCGAAAAAGCCCGAAGACTTGATATAATAGAGGATGTTTATTATGAAATTATCCGAAAAAAAACAGCAACACTTATAGCTGCTTGTTGTGCTCTTGGTGCTAAATCCGTTATTGACGACGAAGTTCAAGTGGAGAATATCCGAAAATTTGGGGAACTCATAGGGATGGCATTCCAAATTAAGGATGATTTGTTTGATTATTCTGAGGAAGCTATTGGCAAACCAACAGGTATCGATATCAAGGAACAAAAAATGACGTTGCCCTTAATTCATGTTTTAAATACTTGTACTTCTAATGAAAAAAGGTGGTTGATTAATTCGATTAAAAACCACAATAAAGACAAAAAAAGAGTCAAAGAAGTAATTGCTTTTGTAAAAAATAATAATGGTCTAGCGTATGCCGAAAATAAAATGATTACTTTTCAACAAGAAGCCCTTTCTCTTTTGGATGCTTATCCTGAGTCTGAATATAAAAAAGCCTTAGTTTTAATGGTGAATTACGTTATCGAAAGAAAAAAATAGATTCTTTTGATTCGGATTGTGTAATTTTGCAATCTTTAAATTCTACAATCTTTAAATTTCTACATTTGATTACAAAAGCCACCATAGATACTGTTTTCGAAACTGCTCGTGTAGAGGAGGTTATTGGTGATTTTGTGCAATTAAAGCGTGCCGGAAGCAACTTCAAAGGCTTGAGTCCGTTCTCAGATGAGCGTTCTCCTTCTTTTATGGTTTCACCAGCTAAAGGAATATGGAAAGATTTTAGTTCTGGAAAAGGAGGAAATGCGATTGCTTTTATAATGGAGCATGAACATTTTACTTATCCTGAAGCGATTCGGTATTTAGCCAAAAAGTATAATATTGAAATTGAAGAGACCGAACAAACAAATGAAGAAAAAGCAAATATGGATGCTCGTGAGAGTATGTATTTAGTGTCTGAATTTGCAAAAGATTATTTCCATAGAACACTTTTGAATACTGAAGAAGGAAAAGCTATTGGGCTTTCTTATTTCAAAGAAAGAGGATTTACTAATGAAACCATTAAAAAATTTAGTTTAGGTTATTCTCCTGAAACTTGGGATGCTTTCACTAAAGAAGCTTTAGGAAAAGGATATAAGTTAGAATTTTTAGAAAGTACCGGACTTACAATTCCAAAAGACGATCGTCCATTTGACAGGTTCAAAGGACGTGTGATGTTCCCTATCCAAAGTATGTCTGGAAGAATTTTAGGTTTTGGAGGTCGAATTTTGACGAATGATAAAAAAGCGGCTAAATACCTTAATTCACCAGAAAGTGATTTGTACCACAAGAGTAAAGTATTGTATGGTATTTTTCAAGCTAAGCAAGCTATTGCAAAACAAAACAATTGTTATTTGGTAGAAGGATATACGGATGTCATTCAATTTAATCAATCCGGAATCGAAAATGTTGTAGCCTCTTCAGGGACAGCTTTAACGCCAGACCAAATCCGATTAATCAATCGTTTGACAAAAAACATTACCGTGCTTTTTGACGGTGATGCTGCGGGTTTACGAGCTTCGGTTAGAGGAATTGATTTGATTCTGGAAGAAGGAATGAATGTCAAGGTATGTACCTTTCCTGACGGTGAAGATCCAGATAGTTTTGCTAAAAAATCGTCTTATGATGATTTAGTGGCTTATTTAGAAAATAATGCCAAAGATTTTATTCAGTTCAAAGCTTCTCTTTTGATGGATGAAGCAAAGAATGATCCTATCAAAAAAGCCGATTTGATTCGGGATATGGTAATTAGTATTTCTAAAATTCCAGATAGAATACAACGTGAAGTCTATATTCAGGAATGTTCAAGAATCATGGATATTTCCGAACAGGTTTTAGTGAGTACTTTGGCACAATTGACACAGAAAGATGTTGTTGAGGTAGAGAAGAAAGCTAAAAAGGAGCAAAAGTCTTTTGTAGTTGTAAAAAATGAAAATCCTCAATCCTCTGAAAAAGTTGATATTTTATATCGTCTGGAACGCAAAATAATTGAAATTTTATTGCTTTATGGGAATAAAGAAGAGGAGTTTGAAGATACATTTTTAAAAGCTAATGATGAGGGTGAAATAGTAACCGTAACCGAGAAAAAAAACTTAAAAGTTTTTCAGCGTATTTATCTTAGTCTTCAGGAAGATGAGGTGGAGTTGGCTAATTCTTTATTTAGAGCTATTTTTAATGATCTAATTAATCATTATTTGCAAAATGAAAGTTTCAGTTTAGAGCAGTATTTAATGCATTTACCCCCTGAATATGCGCAAGAAGTTACAGATATCTTGATGGAAGATGAGAAATTGGTCATGCATAATTGGGAAGGACAAAATATTTTTCCAAAGACCAAGAACGATACTATTGCTCAGAATGTGAGCGAAACAATCCTAACAATGAGATGGTATTTAGTGGGGAGTATTATAGAAGAACTAAAAAACTCCATATCATCTGAGGTAGATAATACGGAGTCTTTGTTAATGATTATGGATTACATTACGCTTACAAATTCTTTTTCAAAAAAATTAGGAAGAGTAATGTCTCGTTTTAGTTAAACGATTTCTAATGTTTTTGCTTTGTTTACTAGATCAACCAAGTTGGTTACGTTTAATTTAGTCAACAATCTCAATTTATAGGTACTAATCGTTTTCTCGTTTAGGTTTAAGATATCAGCAATTTCGTGGTTCTTTTTACCACCACTTAAATAACGTAAAACTTCAACCTCACGGTTTGATAATTTTCTGTACAAACGCTCGCTTTTGTTTTGTTTAGCAATTAAAGCTAAATTTTTCTTAACGGTTTCGTTCATAATGATTTTTCCTTGGTTTACTTTAATAATGGATTGTCCAAGAGTTTCTAATTTTTCTTTCTTATGAACATATCCTGATACACCAGCTTTAATTGCGTTAGGGGCATAAATTTGTTCTGAAAGTCCACTGAAAATTATAATTTTAGTTTTAGGGAAGTTTTTCAAAATCGATTTTACTTCGAAAATGCTTGAAAGACCTTCTAGTTCTAAATCTAATATTAAAACATCAATTTCTTTTGTAAGAAGGATGTCGCGAATCATCAAAAAGCTACCAACATTGGCAACGATTGAAATATCGGCATGGTCCTTGAAGTATGATTTTACTCCAAAGTGTACTACGGGTAAGCTATCAGCTAAACAAACTTTTATCATGGTATTTAATTTTATGTGGTATTTATTTATATTTAAGTTGAGTTTGTTAGAGATGGGGAAATAAAATTAGTCAAAAAAAAACAATATAGCAAGTTTTTTACGACAAAATTAATAAATATTATTGATTATACAAACAGGGATTGGATTCATTTTGTGCTGGTTGACCAAGTTTAGTCGATTGTAGATGTCAAAAACTACTTTTTCTCTTTCTGAAAAGGTAGCTGTTGCTAGTACTTTTTCATTGGCTAACATAGCCCATTCTAATTCATCATAGCTAGCGCCTAACTGTTCTTCATCTGTTTTTTCGTCACCAAATAAGCCATCTGAAGGCATAGCTGTTAATATTGATTCGGGAACTTTTAAAAAAGCTGCTAAAGCAAATACATCTGATTTTAATAAATCAGCGATTGGGCTTATATCAACACCTCCGTCTCCATATTTAGTGTAAAATCCAACACCAAAATCTTCTACTTTATTGCCTGTTCCAGCAACTAATAATCCATGTACACCACCATGGTAATATAGAGTAGTCATCCTCAAACGAGCCCTTGTGTTTGCCAAAGTAAGTTGTAATTTTTTTTCGTCAAAATCAGTAGAAACTTCTTTTTTGAAAGCTTCAAAAACAGGTGTTAAATCGGTCTCAACATTAGAAACATTTGGGAAACGTTTTTTTAATTGTTCAATATGTTCACGTCCACGGCTTACATGACTCGCATGTTGGTGTATGGGCATTTCAACGCATAGTACTTTTAGACCTGTTTGTGCACATAAAGTAGAAGTCAAAGCAGAGTCAACTCCTCCCGAAATTCCAATAACAAAACCATTTGCTTTTGCGGATTCCGCATATGTTTTTAACCAGTTGACAATGTGAGTGTTCACCTTTTCAACTGGAATTGTACTTTTTTTAGTCATATTTGTTTCAATTTTAAAAAGTAGGAATCCGTATATTTGCAATCAGTTACTAATGTGATGCAAATGGATAATTTTTCCGATACAAATTTAATTAAAATAAAATGAAATTATATTTTATTCCTATTCTTCTGAGTTTCTTTTTTATGTCTTGTGGAAAAAAGAGTAAATCCGAGAAGATAATAGATGATATTTCTGTCAATATTAAGGTGGAACGTTTTGATAAGGCTTTTTTTGAAACAGCACCTAAAGATTTAGATAAGATCAAAAAAGTGTTTCCTTTGTTTTTTCCTGCGGGTAATAATGATGAAGTGTGGTTAGAAAAGATGCAAAATCCACAATGGAGAGAGTTGTATCGAGAAGTTCAAAAAAAATATGCTGATTTTGAACCTGTAAAAACAGAATTTGAGGACACTTTTAAACATATTAAATATTATTTCCCAGAGACTAAAACACCTAAAGTAGTTACTATTATTGGTGATATGGATTATAATAATAAAGTAATTTATACAGATAGTTTAGTAGTGATAGCCCTAGAATTATATCTAGGAAAAGAGCATCGTTTTTATCAATTCCCGAATTATATTAAGCAAAATTTCGAAAAAACGCAAATCATGCCTGATGTGGTTACTAGTTTTTTTAAATATAAGATGAAACCTAATTTGGAGAAAAATTTCCTTTCAAAAATCATATATGCTGGAAAAGAATTGTACTTAAAGGATGAACTGATTACAAATTATTCTGATGCTGATAAAATAGGGTATACACCAGAGCAATTACTATGGTGTCAAGAAAATGAAGTCTATATGTGGGAATATTTTATAGAAAAAGAAATGCTTTATAGTGATGATCAAAAATTAGGCTCTCGATTTGTAAATGCAGCTCCTTTTTCTAAATTTTATTTAGAAATTGATAATGAAAGTCCAGGACAAGTAGGTGCTTGGATAGGTTGGCAAATCGTACGATCGTTTATGGATAATAATGAGGTTTCTTTGAAAGAGCTACTTAGTATAGAAGCAAAAGAAATATTTGAAAAATCAAAATACAAACCCAAGAAATAATGTCAGATAAAAACAGATCAGAAATTAAATTTCTAGTAGAATTAGATGAAAACCGAATCCCTGAAAAATTATTGTGGTCAGCTCAGGACGGTGGAGTTGCCTTAGAGGAAGCGAAAGCTATTATGCTTTCAATTTGGGATAGCAAAGCCAAAGAGAGTATGCGTATCGACTTGTGGACAAAAGACATGCCTGTTGACGAAATGAAGATTTTCTTTCATCAAACACTGGTGGCTATGTCTGATACTTTTCACCGCGCTACTGGTGACGAAAAAATGGCAGCAACTATGAAGGATTTCTGCGAGTATTTTGCTGAGAAATTAGAATTGACAGGAGGAAAATAGTTTTTCAAAGTCTCAATCAGCCTTTTGCTATAGCCCTCTTTTAAACAGCTTTTTTTACTAAGTCATTACAGGAGCTTCTTCTAGTCGCTCTGTAGCACCTGTTAAAAAAAAATATTTTTTCAGTCTGGGCTGTCGCCGCTGTCTGGGGCAATTGTAATACGAATGGCATTCATATTTTAAATTAGCGATTGAAAAACCTCAAAAACAAATCAATACTTTTATTGGTTTGTTTTTAAAAGGTGATAGATTTATAAATAATTTGTTTTGCGTATCGCTATATTTTGAAATAGTAAATAATAATTTATTTTTTTGTAACTTGTTCATGTTTAATTTAATAATCTGAAAAATTATGAAAAAATCTAAACTATTTTTATTTGGAGTTGTGTTATTAACTGTATTTATGGTTTCGTGTGGTAAAAAGCGAAACAAATTAGTTGATTCCTGGAAAATAACCGAAGTTGAAGCAAAAACACCTCTATCTGATAGTGTTAAAAATGATATTTTGACCAATGGAGTTTTAACTTTTACCCACGATGGACATGTAAACGGACATTTAGAAAGGGATTTTACAGATGGAATTTATACTTTAACAAAAAAGGGCAAAAACTTGACAATTAAGGATGAGACAGGTACGCCATTTTTATATGAAAGTACAATTCAAAGTGATAAGTTAATTTTAGAAAATGAAGAAATGAAAATAACACTTGTCAAGAAATAAAATTCACAGTTCTTGTTGCTTTATAAACTATTTATTAATAGTTGTTAGAATGGTCTCTTAAGTAAAGTAATATTTTAAGGTTAGCTCTTTTATAGAAAAACCCCAAAAACAAATAAATACTGTTTTTGGGGTTTCTTATTTTGTATTCAAAAGGTATTAAAACTGATTGTTGTTTTTGAATATTTCTTGATTGACTTCGTCTATGTATCCTAATAAGTCTTCTTTTCCAAGGCTTTCTGTTGCAGAGGTAACAAAATAGGGAGGCATTTCGGCCCAGTTATTCGCAAACATTTGTTTTTTATAAGCCGCTATATGTGAGTCTATTTTTGTTTTGCTGATTTTGTCTGCTTTAGTAAAAACAATACAAAACGGTATTTCACTTTCTCCCATATAGGACATGAATTCAATATCAATTGCTTGTGCATCATGACGAATATCAATTAGTACAAAAGCACAAGCTAACTGTTCTCTTGTTTCAAAATAATCCGTTATGAATTGCTGAAAAACTGATTTTGTTTTTTTAGAAACCTTTGCATAACCATAACCAGGTAAATCAACTAAGAACCAATTTTTATTAATCAAGAAGTGATTTATAAGTTGTGTTTTCCCAGGTCTTCCTGAGGTTTTGGCTAATTTTTTTTGGTTAGTCAACATGTTGATTAATGATGATTTCCCTACGTTTGATCTACCTATAAAAGCATATTCGGGTAAAAAGTCTTTTGGACATTTTGCAACATCGGAATTACTTATTATAAATTCGGCAGTATTAATTTTCATGTTTTTTAATATATAAATTAGCTAGGGAGGCTTATAAATTGGTTTTAGTAAGCCATTGTTCTAGTAATTGATTGAATTCTTCTGGTTGTTCCATCATAGCAGCATGACCACATTTGTCAATCCAGTATAAAGTTGAATTGGGGAGTAGTTTTTTAAATTCATCAGCAACTTCAGGAGGGGTTACTTTGTCATTTTTTCCCCAAATAATACAAGTTTGTACGTGCATTTTAGGTAAATCCTTGGCCATATTATGACGTATTGCACTTTTAGCAATAGTCAAGGTTTTAATCAATTTTATTCGATCATTTACAGATGCGTAAACCTCGTCAATTAGTTCTGGTGTAGCCACTTTTGGATCATAAAACACATCTTCGGCTTTCTTCTTGATGTATTCATAATCACCTCTTTTTGGGTAGCTGTCCCCCATGGCGCTTTCGTAAAGACCTGAGCTTCCTGTTATTACGAGTCCGGCTACTTTTTCAGGATACATTTTAGTATGATATAAGGCAATATGTCCGCCTAATGAATTTCCAAGTAGAATAACTCTATCAAATCCTTTGAATGTAATAAAGTCTTTTACGTATTTTGCAAAAGCTTTTACATTGGTTTTTAATATGCTTTGGGTGTAAATAGGTAAGTCTGGAATAACGATTTTGTATCCTTTGTCTGAAAAGTAACTAGCAACAGCATCAAAATTACTTAGTCCGCCCATCAGACCATGTAAAATTACAATAGGTGTTCCTTCGCCAGCTTCATAATAGCTGTATCTACCTTCTTTCTTATAGTTTTCTTCCATTTTAATACTTCCAGATTTCAATTTTCACAAATATAGGATTTAATAAGTAAAAAAGAATTTTTGAATCTCTTTTTTGACTAGAATATTTCTTGTTAGTATTTTTTATTTGCATACTATTTTGATAATCTGAAAATGTAGTTTTTGCGATCTTTTTTTGCTTGTGTATAAATGGATTTTATCGTTAATTTTTTGCGAAAAAATTAATGGATTTTGCATGGCAATGAATATTCTTACGCAGGTTTCTTGTGAGTGCTAACAAGCTGAGCGTCTAAAAATTAAGCTCTTTTAAAGGAAAGTGGTTAAACTTATCAACAAAGTGGTAATAAGTGGTAGAAAGTGGTATAATTTTTTATATTTTTGCTTAAATCATTTAATACAGTTTTCTTGAATACAATTGTAGGAACATATGAGTGTAAAGTTGATGCCAAAGGTAGGGTGCTTTTACCTGCACCTTTGAAAAAGCAACTTGCTGCATCTCTTCAAGACGGTTTTGTTTTGAAGCGTTCCGTGTTTCAACCTTGTTTGGAATTGTATCCTATGGATGAATGGAATTTAATGATGGCTAAAATCAACAAGCTCAATCGTTTTGTTAAAAAGAACAACGATTTCATTCGTCGTTTTACCGCTGGGGTAAAAATGGTAGAAATCGATTCTTTGGGACGATTGTTAGTGCCAAAAGATCTAGTTGTTTTTGCAAAAATCACTAAAGATGTTGTTTTTTCATCGGCAGTAAATATTGTTGAAATTTGGGACAAAGACTTGTATGAACAATCAATAAATGGCGACGATATTGATTTTGCAGACCTTGCCGAGGATGTAATGGGAAATTTAAATGACGATGACAATGGAATATCATAATCCAGTTTTGCTTAAGGAATCAGTTGACGGTTTGAATATCAAACCAGACGGAATATATGTAGATGTAACCTTCGGTGGAGGAGGGCATTCAAAAGAGATTTTGAGTCGATTAGGGCCAAACGGAAAATTGTTTGCTTTTGATCAAGATGAAGATGCTTTAGCAAATGCTTTAGATGATGAACGATTTACTTTAATTAATGAAAATTTTAGATTCATCAAACGGTTCTTGCGCTTTTATGGAGTAAGAAGTGTGGATGGGATTTTAGGTGACTTAGGAGTTTCTTCACATCAATTTGATGTTCCTGAAAGAGGTTTTTCAACTCGTTTTGATGCTGATTTGGACATGCGAATGAGCCAAAAAAATACTCTTAGCGCTTATAAAGTAGTTAATGAATATGATGATGCGAATCTAAAACGGGTGTTTTATGATTATGGTGAATTGAAAAATGCACCAGCATTAGCACGAACAATTGTAGAAGCAAGAGAGGAAATGCCTATCAAAACTACAGATGATTTAAAAGAAGTTTTAGCGAAATATTTGCCAGAGAGAGTTCGCAATAAAATATTAGCACAAATTTATCAAGCTATTCGTATTGAAGTAAATAAAGAAATGGATGTTTTGAAAGAGTTCTTGGAACAATCCTTAGAAATATTAAATCCAGAAGGACGCTTAAGTGTTATTTCGTATCACTCTCTTGAGGATAGATTGGTAAAAAGATTTATAAAAAATGGAATGTTTGAAGGGGAACCCGAACGTGATTTCTTTGGTAATTTTTCAGTTCCGTTTAAGTCGGTTGGAAAATTAATCATTCCAGGTAATGACGAGATAAAAGTCAATAATAGAGCTCGAAGTGCAAAATTAAGAATAGCTGAAAAGAAATAATAATTACAATTTATTATTTATTTAAAGATTCGAAAAAAAATCAATATTAACTGATAACGCCCAGTCTCCCTCTCCTTTGGAGAGGGTCGGGGAGAGGAAAAATGAAACACGGTTTATACGACATATTGAAAGCAAAGTTTCTTATCGATGATGATGCGATTAAGAATTGGCGTTTTATTGTTTTTATAATCGTTTTGGCAATTATAATGATTGCAAACACGCAACGATATGAACAAAAGGTATTTGCAATCGCAGCGCTAACAGGCGAGGTAAAAGAATTGCGTTCGGAATTTGTAGACCGACGTTCACAATTGATGAAATTAAAAATGGAGTCTACTGTTTCTGCAAAAATGGAGTCTAGGGAAATATATCCTGCAACAGTGCCTCCAGTAAAGATTAAAGTCAAAAAAGAAGAAGAAAAAGGTTTTTTTAAAAAAATATGGCAGTAGAGGATAAAAACATATCGTATAGAATGTACCTAGTGGCTTTTGTGATCTTTTTGATGGCAATAGCTATTGCTGTGAAATTAACTAATATTCAGTGGGTTGAAGGGGAGTATTATAGAGGTTTGGCAAAAGAAAGAACGGTTCGTAATTTTGTAATCCCTGCTAATAAAGGAAATATTTATTCAGCTGATGGGAGTTTATTAGCGACTTCTATTCCTAATTATGTGATTCGTTTTGACGCTTTGGCACCAAAAGCAGAAGTGTTTGAAAAAAACGTAGCAGCTCTTTCGGATTCATTGGCAACAATTTTGGATAAATCAAGCAGTTTTTATCAAAACCAACTTCGTAGAGCAAGAGCGACTAATAATCGCTATTATTTGATCGCTAGAGATTTGAGCTATACAGATTATATTAAAATCAAAGGATTTCCATTATTCAAATTAGGTGCCTATAAAGGAGGGATTATTGTGGAACAAAAAACAGTAAGGGAACATCCAATAGGGAAAATAGCTGAGCGTACCATTGGTTACGAACGGAAAATAGGTGAAAATTCTTTTGAAGGTAAAGGAATAGAATGGGCATATCGTGACTACTTAAACGGGAAAGATGGAAAGATTTTAAAACAAAAAATTGCCAAAGGTCAATGGAAACCAATACGGGATTTGAATGAAGTAGATCCTCAGGATGGATATGATGTGATTTCGACTATTGATGTCTTTATTCAGGATATTGCACACCACGCTTTATTGAAACAATTAGAGGATTATCAAGCAGATCATGGATGTGTTGTGGTAATGGAATCACATACGGGTCAAGTAAAAGCGATTGCGAACCTAGGAAGAGCTAATGATGGAACTTATTATGAAACTACCAATTACGCAGTAGCCGAATCTCATGAGCCTGGTTCTACTTTTAAATTAGTTGATTTAATGGCAATTTTAGAAGACAAAGTAGCCGATACCAGCACCGTCTATGATACACATGGTGGTGTAGTTAAATATTATGGAAGATCTGTACGGGATTCACATACGGGTGGTTATGGGAAGATTTCTTTAGCTCGTGGATTTGAGCTATCATCAAATACAGTAATGGTTCAGGCGGTGTATAATAATTATAAAAATAATCCATCAAAATTTGTAAATCATATTAAAAATTTCGGATTGGATAAAACTTTAGGATTGCATCTCAAAGGAGAAGGAAGGCCAATTATCCCACATCCTGGAGATAAAAGCTGGTCAGGAATTTCACTTCCATGGATGGCTTTTGGATACGAAGTTTCAATTACCCCTATGCAAACTTTAGCGTTTTATAATGCTGTTGCAAATAATGGAGTGATGGTAAGACCGCAATTTATATCGGAAATTAAAGAATGGAACAAAACAATTAAAAAATTCGATACAGAAGTTATTAATCCAAAGGTTTGTTCACTGGAAACGATTAAAAAACTAAAAGCTGTTTTAGAGAATGTTGTTAAAAAAGGAACGGGTTCTAAGTTGTATTCAAAAGAATTTTCTATGGCTGGAAAAACAGGAACAGCTCAGATGAATTATGGAGGAAAAGAAGGAAAGTCAGCTTTGTATTATGCTTCTTCTTTTGTGGGGTATTTCCCTGCGGATCAGCCTAAATATTCTTGTATTGTCGTGGTACATAAGCCTAATACTTCTATGAATAATTACTATGGCGCTGATGTAGCAGGTCCTGTTTTTAAAAGAATTGCACAAAAAATTTTTACAGATGTTCCTTCGACAAACGAAATTAAAAACATCAATAAAAAGATAGAAAAGCAAGAGAAAAGTTATCAGAATTACTTTGTTAGTTTACAAAAACCACAGCAACATATTCCTAATGTAAAAGGAATGCCTGGGATGGATGCAATTGCTTTATTAGAAAATTTAGGATTGAGGGTTTTTGCAAATGGAATAGGTAAAGTAAATACACAATCGCTTCAAGCGGGACAAAATATAATTAAGAACACAACCATAACATTAGAATTACTGTGATTGTATTAAAAGACATATTGTATAAAGTAGCAATTGAATCTTTAAAAGGCTCAACTGATATTGCGATAAATAAAATGGAGTTTGATTCAAGAAAAATCGAGGCCAATGATGTTTTTATCGCTATTCGCGGTACACTTTCAGATGGTCATGATTTCATTGAAAAAGCAATTTCATTAGGAGCTATTGCTATTGTTTGTGATACTTTGCCAGAGAAGCTAGAAGTTGGAATTACTTATGTAGAAGTTGAGGATACGAATAAAGCACTAGCTTTTATGGCGGCAAATTACTTTGGTAACCCTTCTCAAAACATGAAATTGGTTGGGATAACAGGAACGAATGGTAAGACTACAATCGCTTCGTTATTATTTCAATTGTTTAAAAAAGCAGGTTTCAAAGTAGGTTTGATTTCGACTGTCAAAATTATGGTGGACGAAACCGAATATAAAGCCACTCATACTACTCCAGATTCGATTACTATCAACCATTATTTGGCTGAAATGAAAGAAAGGGGTGTTGATTATTGTTTCATGGAAGTAAGTTCTCATGGTATACATCAAAAAAGAACTGAAGCCTTGCATTTTACAGGCGGTGTGTTTACCAATTTGTCACACGATCATTTGGATTATCACGCCACTTTTGCAGAATATAGAGATGTGAAAAAATCATTTTTTGATAACCTCCCTAAAACGGCATTTTCAATCACGAATATTGATGATAAAAATGGTGCGGTGATGTTGCAAAATACAGTGTCAAAAAAATTGACGTATGCTTTAAAATCGTATGCTGATTTCAGAGCGCAAATTCTAGAAAATCAATTATCGGGACTGTTGTTGAAAATAAATGATAATGAGGTGTGGGTTAAGTTGATTGGTACTTTTAATGCTTATAATCTTTTGGCAATTTATGCTACAGCTACGGAACTTGGTTTAGATAGTTTGGAAGCACTTCGATTATTGTCTGATTTAGAAAGTGTTTCAGGACGTTTTCAATTTATTGTTTCAGATACTAATATTACTGCGATTGTTGATTATGCGCACACGCCTGATGCTCTTGAGAACGTTTTGAAAACCATTAATGATATTCGAACAAAAAACGAACAATTGATAACCGTGGTAGGCTGTGGAGGCAATCGCGATAAAACCAAACGTCCTATAATGGCAAGTATTGCTGCGGAATTGAGCGATAAAGTTATCCTAACATCAGATAATCCAAGGAATGAGGATCCAGAGGTGATTATTAATGAAATGGAACAAGGAATTGCGGCACATAATTATAAAAAAGTATTAGCAATAACGGATAGAAAACAATCCATAAAAACAGCTTGTCAATTAGCTCAGTCTAATGATATTATTCTAATTGCGGGAAAAGGACACGAAAACTATCAAGAGATTAATGGTGTTCGTCATCATTTTGATGATATGGAAACAGTAAAAGAATTATTAGAACTACTTAGTAAATAACTACTAACTAAATAAACCAACATATATGTTATACTATTTATTTGAATATTTAAACAAAACGCTGAACATTTCTGGGACAGGTGTATTTCAGTATATTACTTTCAGATCTGGTTTGGCTTTTATTTTATCCCTTTTGTTATCTACTATTTATGGTAAGCAAGTGATACTTTTTCTTCAAAGACAACAAGTAGGTGAAACGGTTCGTGAATTAGGTTTAGCTGGACAAAATGAAAAAGCAGGAACGCCTACAATGGGAGGATTGATTATCATTTTTGCTACTTTGATTCCCGTTATCTTGTTTGCCAAATTACAGAATATTTATATTGTGTTGTTGATTGTTACCACACTTTGGATGGGAACTATCGGCTTTATTGATGATTATATAAAGATATTCAAAAAAGATAAAGAAGGATTAAAAGGTATTTTTAAAGTTTTTGGGCAAGTAGGTTTAGGGTTGATTGTTGGTTATGTATTGTATTTTAGTCCAGATGTTGTAGTTCGAACAGATACTAGTAAAAGGGACGTGTTTAAAGTTCCAACAGAAAACATGATTTATCCTGCTCCAGTAGAAGAGAAGTCAACAGCAACAACAATTCCTTTCTTTAAGAATAATGAATTTGATTATGCTGAAGTTTTAGCATGGACAGGTGATGGATATGAGAAATGGGCTTGGTTGGTATTTATTCCAATTGTAATTTTTATTATTACTGCCGTTTCTAACGGAGCAAATCTAACGGATGGTATTGATGGTTTGGCAGCGGGAACATCAGCTATTTCGGTGCTCGCATTGGGTATTTTTACATTTCTTTCAGGGAATATTATTTTCTCGAATTATCTTAATATTATGTATATCCCTAACTCTGGAGAAATGACTGTGTTTATTTCTGCATTTGTAGGAGCATTGATTGGTTTTCTTTGGTATAACTCGTATCCAGCTTCTGTTTTTATGGGAGATACAGGGAGTTTGACTATTGGAGGAATTATTGCAGTCTTGGCTATTGCTGTTAGAAAAGAATTGTTGATTCCTTTATTGTGTGGGGTTTTCTTGGTTGAAAATCTCTCAGTGGTTTTACAAGTGAGTTATTTTAAGTATACCAAAAAGCGTTTTGGCGAAGGCCGAAGAATATTTTTGATGTCTCCTTTGCATCATCATTATCAAAAGAAAGGATATCACGAAAGTAAAATTGTTACCAGATTTTGGATTGTAGCCATCTTACTAGCCATTTTGTCTATTGTGACATTAAAATTAAGATAGGATGAGATTAGTAGTATTAGGTGGTGGAGAAAGTGGTGTAGGTACCGCTATTCTTGGAAAGAAAAAAGGATACGACGTATTTGTATCTGATTTTGGAAAGATAAAAGATAAATACAAACAAGTTCTTATAGATCATGAAATAAGCTGGGAAGAAGAACAGCATACTGAGGACATAGTGCTCAATGCGGATGTTGTAATGAAAAGTCCTGGTATTCCTGATAAGGCACCTATAATAAAAAAACTAGTAGCTAAAGGAATTTCGGTTATTTCGGAAATTGAATTTACTGCTCAATTTACAAATGCACTTACTATAGGTATAACAGGAAGTAACGGGAAAACAACCACAACGATGTTGACTTATCACTTGTTGAAATCAGCAGGATTGAATGTCGGCTTAGGGGGTAATATTGGAAAAAGTTTTGCATGGCAAGTAGCGGATGAAAACTATGATTCCTATGTTTTGGAATTAAGTAGTTTCCAGCTAGACGGAATCATTAATTACCGACCGCATATTGCTATAATAACCAATATAAGTCCAGATCATTTAGATCGATACGATTATAAATATGAAAATTATATCGATTCGAAGTTTCGGATAACAATGAATCAAACGGAGGAAGATTATCTGATTTATGATGCAGATGATGAAGCAATAACAAATTGGTTAAAGAGTAACAATACAAAAGCAAAACTAATTCCTTTTTCATTAACAAAAACATTTAATGAAGGAGCCTTTATACAAAACAACATTATGGAAGTAACAATCAACCAAGACGAACTAAAAATGGAAACGGAAACTATTGCTTTAGAAGGAAAGCATAATATGAAAAATGCAATGGCAGCAACTTCTGTGGCAAAATTGATGCAAATTAGAAAAGCAACAATTCGTGAAAGTTTATCTAATTTTCAAGGGGTAGAGCACCGTTTGGAAAAAGTGTTGAAAATTCAAAATGTACAATATATTAATGACTCAAAAGCAACAAATGTAAATGCTACTTTTTTTGCTTTGGATAGTATGAATACGCCTACGGTTTGGATTGTAGGTGGAGTTGATAAAGGAAATGATTACAATGAATTGATGTCATTGGTTCGTGAGAAAGTAAAAGCGATTATATGTCTTGGTGTTGATAATAAAAAAATTATCGATGCTTTTGGAAATGTAGTCGATATGATGATTGAGGTACAAAATATGCGCGAAGCGGTGATTATGGCACAACGTTTGACAGAAAGAGGAGATTCGGTTTTGCTTTCGCCAGCATGTGCAAGTTTCGATTTATTCGAAAATTATGAAGATAGAGGCAATCAGTTTAAACAAGCAGTTCAGAATTTGTAAAGGGATGTTAGGAGTTAGAAGTTAAGAGTTATGAAGGAGCTTGACTTTCTTATTACATAACGCTTAACTAATAACTAATAACACATAACCTATAACCTAAAAAGAAATGAAACAACTAATAAACAATTTAAAGGGAGATAAAGGGATATGGTCCTTTGTGGCTTTGTTGGCCTTATTTTCGTTTATGCCTGTTTTTAGTGCGAGTAGTAATTTGGCATATCTAGGTCATGGTACCGGGAATACATTAGGGTACTTGATTAAACATTTTTTTCACGTATGTTGCGGTTTTGGGATTATTTATTTTGTTCATAAAGTTCCCTATCAATATTTTCGATACATATCAAAGTGGATGTTGGTTATTGTTTGGGTAATCTTATTGATTACAATGGTCAAAGGAACTGTGATTGGAGGAGCTAATGCGAGTAGATGGATTCAAATTCCAGTTGTAGGATTGTCATTTCAGCCTTCTACATTCGCAGCCTTAGTTTTGTATGTTTTTGTTGCTCGTTATCTGTCAAAAACTAGAGAAGAACCTATTGTGTTTGTGGATTCGATAAAAGAACTTTGGGCACCTGTGGGTTTTACTTTAATGTTGATTTTGCCTTCTAATTTTTCGACTACTGCGTTGATTTTTTCAATGATATTAATGCTGGTTTTTATAGGTAAATATCCATTGAAATATATTGGTATTATTGTTGGTTCAGGAATTGTTTTTCTTACTTTTTTTGTATTGGTTTCAAAAGCTTTTCCCGATGTTAAATTTTTTAATAGAGTAGCCACTTGGGAAAGCCGAATTAAAAACTTTAGCGGTACTAATCCTGATGAAGATGATTATCAAATTGAGAAAGCCAAAATAGCGATTGCATCTGGAAAAATTTACGGTTTAGGACCAGGGAAAAGCGTTCAAAAGAATTTCTTGCCTCAATCTTCATCTGATTTTATCTTTGCAATTATTGTAGAAGAATACGGTCTTATTGGAGGATTTGGTGTTATGATGTTGTATCTATTATTGCTTTTTCGTTTTGTAGTGGCTTCTCATAAAGCCAATACGCTTTTCGGGAAATTAGTAGTAATAGGTCTGGGTTTTCCCATGATTTTCCAAGCCATGATTAATATGGCTGTTGCAGTTGAATTATTACCAGTAACAGGACAAACGTTGCCATTGATTAGTAGTGGAGGAACTTCTATTTGGATGACTTGTATTGCACTGGGAATCATTATTGGTGTAACGAAAAAAGAAGAGGAAATTGAAGAAGAACAAAAAGAAGCTGCTAAACGTGAAGAAGCTTTGCAGAAATTAATTGATGCGCAACTCTCGGCTGACGAAGGATCAGTAGCGAGTGATTATTCAATTGAAGACAAATCTTCTAATCCTATGAATGCCGTTTTGAATAAATAGTAATCTAAATTTTGATACAATGAAACCTTATAAATTCATATTAAGTGGTGGTGGAACAGGAGGACATATTTATCCTGCGATTGCTATTGCCAATGAATTAAAATCTCGTTTCCCTGATGCTGAATTTCTTTTTGTAGGCGCAGAAGATAAGATGGAGATGCAAAAAGTTCCTCAAGCAGGATATGCAATAAAAGGATTGTGGATCGCTGGATTGCAAAGGAAATTAACGATGCAAAATGCGTTGTTTCCTGTGAAATTGTTAGATAGTTTACTGAGAGCTAGGAAAATAATTAAAGAGTTTAACCCGGATGTGGTAATAGGAACTGGCGGTTTTGCCAGCGGGCCATTATTGCAAATGGCTACTATGCTAAGAATACCAACTGTTATACAAGAACAGAATTCTTTCCCTGGAATTACTAATAAATTATTGAGCAAAAAAGCCCATAAAATATGTGTGGCTTATGAGAACTTAGAACGGTTTTTCCCAAAAGAAAAAATGATACTAACTGGAAATCCAGTGCGTCAGGATTTAATAGCTATTGGAAGCAAGCGTAATGAAGCCCTTTTGTATTTTAAACTTGATACAACTAAAAAAACGCTATTAGTTTTAGGAGGAAGTTTAGGAGCACGTAGAGTCAATCAATTGATAGAAAAAGAACTTGATAGTATTATTGCTCAAAATGTTCAAGTGATATGGCAATGTGGAAAACTTTATTTTGAAGAATATAAAAAATACAATTCAGAGAATGTGAAAGTTGTTTCATTTATCGAAAGAATGGATTTGGTTTATGCTGCGGCCGATGTGATTATTTCGAGAGCGGGTGCTTCCTCTGTTTCGGAATTATGTATTGTTGGGAAACCAGTAATTTTTATTCCATCACCTAATGTAGCTGAAGATCATCAGACAAAAAATGCAAACGCTATTGTAGATAAAAAAGGCGCTTTGTTATTGAAAGAATATGAACTTGATTCTTTGTTCAGCGTGGTTTTTGAAGCTTTGCTTAAAGACGAAGGAAAGCAACTGCAGTTAAGTGAAAATATTAAAGAATTAGCAATGCCAGAAGCAACAAAGCAAATTGCTGACGAAATTGTGAAATTGATAAAATAGCAATGATAATAGTAAATGTAAATAATTAATAGAGTAGTGGTTTTGATTTTTGATAATTGATATTGTCATTGAAATTACTACTTATAATTGAATTTTAAAATGAATTTAAATCAAATACAAAATGTCTTTTTCATTGGAATTGGAGGCATAGGAATGAGTGCTTTGGCGCGATATTTTAAAAATATTGGCAAGGATGTTTCTGGGTATGATAAAACGCCAACTTTATTGACTTCAGAGTTAATAGAGAACGGGATTTCAATTCATTTTGAAGATCGAATTAATTTGATTCCGTCCAATTATTATGTTGAAAATACATTAGTGATAATTACGCCAGCTGTTCCTAAAACACATTCACAATGGAATTATTTCTTGGAGCGAAATTATAATGTTAAGAAAAGAGCCGAAGTTTTAGGGATAATTACTAAAGATACTTTTTGTTTTGCTGTGGCAGGAACTCATGGAAAAACGACTACTTCAAGTATTTTGGGACATATTTTATATGAAACGGGTGCTGATGTTACTGCTTTTATTGGTGGGATTGTTGAGAATTACAACTCTAATTTAATAGGTAGTGGGAAAACAGTTACTGTAGTTGAAGCGGATGAATTTGATCGTTCGTTTTTGCATTTACATCCCAATATTGCTTGTGTAACATCAATGGATGCGGATCACTTGGATATTTATGGAACGAGTGATGAAATAGAAAAATCATTTGTAGAGTTTGCCGATAAAATTGAAGATCCTAAGGATTTAATTATTACCAAAGAATTACCCTTAAAAGGGATTACGGTGGCGGTCAATGAAGAAGCGGTTTATAATGCTTTTAATGTAAGAATCGAAAATAGTAGTTACGTTTTTGATATAAAAACACCAAATGGAATTTTGAAAGATTTTCGTTTTGGTTTACCCGGAAAACACAATTTGATGAATGCCTTAATGGCTGTTGCTATGGCTGATATTTACGGTACTCCAACTGATGCTATTGCTATGGCTTTGGCTTCATTTAAAGGAATTAGAAGGAGGTTTTCATATCAAATTAAAAAAGAAAATTTAGTTTATATTGATGATTATGCTCATCATCCAACAGAGATTAACGCCGTGCATCAAGCGGTAAGAGAGTTGTATCCAAATAAAAAAGTGTTAGCTGTTTTTCAACCTCATTTATTTAGTAGAACCAATGATTTTGCAGATGATTTTGCAAAGAGTTTGTCTGCTTTTGATGAAGTGCTTCTAATGGATATTTATCCTGCTCGTGAACTGCCTATGGAAGGGGTAACTTCAACATGGTTGATGGGGAAAATGACTTCTGAAAATAAGAAATTAGTTTCAAAAGAAAAATTGATACCAACTATTTTAGCTTCTGATGCAGCAATAATTGTTACGATTGGGGCAGGTGATATTGGTGAGTTAGTAGGAACAATAAAATCAGCATTAAATGAAAAAACTATTTAATTGGACAAATATTAGACTGTTTCTTATGTTAGTCATTTTGTTTTCCATGTTTTCGTTTACTTCATATCGAAATAAAAGTAGAAAACTGAAGGGATCTGTGGTTATTTTTGTAGGGGATAACGCTCTTTTTTTAAAAAAGGAAACGGTTAATAAATTGTTAATAGAAAATAATAGGAACGCTTCAAGCATTGAAAAAGATAAATTAGCTTTGAATAAGCTAGAGAATACCCTAAATTCAAATGAAATGATTGAGAAATCAGACGTATTTGTAAGTGTTGATGGTGTTCTTAAAGCAGTGGTTAAACAAAAGACTCCTATAGCTAGGGTTTTTGATCGTAATAGTTCTTTTTATATTGGATATGAGGGAAGTAGAATGCCTTTATCCGATAATTTTACAGCTAGAGTTCCACTTGTTTCGGGCAAGATTAATGAAAAAAACAGAGAGAAATTAGCGGATTTATTTCGCATTATTTATGACGATGATTTTTTGAAAAAAAATATCATTGCGATTCAAATTATGCCAAACGGAAGCTTAAAAATGCTTAATAGAGATTTTAATTATCAAATAGATTTTGGTAGTATCATAAATGTTGATGGGAAATTTAAAAATTATAAAGCTTTTTTTCAAAAAGCCATTTTAGATAGTTCTTTATACAAGTATACGAAAATTGATCTCAGGTTTACACAACAAGTAGTTTGCACTAAATAATAGATAATGGAAAAAGAGAACATTGCAGTGGGTCTAGATATTGGGACGACCAAAATTGTTGCCATGATTGGTAAAAAGAACGAGTATGGAAAACTCGAAATTTTAGGAGTCGGGAAATCTAAAAGTTTAGGTGTGGCTAGAGGGGTTGTAAATAATATTACTCAAACTATTCAGTCCATACAACAAGCTATTCAGGAAGCTGAAAACAATTCAGGATATAAAATTAAAGATGTAGTAGTCGGAATTGCAGGGCAACACATTCGTAGTATTCAACATACGGACTACATCAGTCGAAATAATCCAGAAGAAGTAATTGGAGGTGCGGATATTCAATTATTGATTGACCAAGTGAATAAATTGGCAATGTTGCCAGGAGAAGAAATTATTCATGTTTTGCCACAAGAATTTAAAATTGACGGGCAATCAGAAATTAAAGAGCCAATAGGAATGTACGGAGGAAGACTAGAATCTAGTTTTCATGTAGTAGTAGGACAAGCATCATCAATACGTAATGTAGGGCGTTGTATTCAAAGTTCAGGTATCGAATTATCGGGATTGACTTTAGAACCATTAGCTTCCTCGGATGCGGTTTTGAGCCAAGAAGAGAAAGAAGCTGGAGTAGCATTAATTGATATAGGAGGAGGAACGACCGATTTAGCTATTTTCAAAGATGGAATTATTCGTCATACAGCTGTAATACCTTTTGGAGGAAATGTTATTTCAGAAGATATCAAAGAAGGCTGTTCTATTATTGAAAAACAAGCCGAATTATTAAAAGTAAAATTTGGTTCTGCTTGGCCTGGTGAAAATAAAGATAATGAAATTGTTTCAATTCCAGGATTAAGAGGAAGAGAACCAAAGGAAATTTCGTTGAAAAACTTATCTAAAATCATTCATGCTAGAGTAGTGGAGATTATTGAACAGGTTTTTACTGAAGTAAAAGCTTATGGTCATGAAGATCCTCGCAAGAAACTAATTGCAGGTATTGTACTTACTGGTGGAGGAGCACAGCTTAAACACATCAAACAGTTGGTAGAATACATAACTGGAATGGATACTAGAATTGGATATCCAAATGAACATTTAGCAGGTGATTCAGATGAGGAATTTTCTAGTCCATTATATGCAACGGCTGTGGGATTGGTGATGAATAGTATTGATAATAATTCACAGAGTGCTGTACGTTTAGAAGAGTTGGTACAACCTAAGGCTGCTTTTTATCGTGAACCTGTACAACAAATTACTAATCAATACGAGCGAATGCCGCAAGAAGAAGAACAAGAAGAGCGTGCTGTGGTGCATTCTAAAAATGAAGAATCTACAGGAGATAAAATTAAGAGATCATTTTTTGATCGTTATGTAGATAAGATTAAAGATTTTTTAGATAACGCAGAATAGGGATTTACCCTAAAAGAAACGCAGTAATAATAATAGTTAGTATTAATATCAAAAACCAAATAAAATGATGAGCAACTCAGAATTTGGAAGTATTTCATTTGATTTACCAAAAAATCAATCAAATGTAATCAAAGTCATAGGTGTAGGTGGAGGCGGAAGCAATGCCATCAATCACATGTTTAAGCAAGGTATAAAAGGAGTGGATTTTATTGTTTGTAATACTGATTCACAGGCATTACAAAACAGTACTGTGCCAAATAAAATTCAATTAGGTGTAAATCTTACTGAAGGATTAGGAGCAGGAGCAAATCCTGATGTAGGGCAACAGTCGGCTATTGAAAGCATTGCTGATATCGAAAAGATGTTGGATCGCAACACTAAAATGGTGTTTATTACAGCAGGAATGGGTGGTGGTACTGGTACAGGTGCTGCTCCAGTAATTGCGCAGTTAGCCAAAGAAAGAGAAATTCTTACGGTTGGTATTGTAACGTTACCTTTTAGTTTTGAAGGAAAAGTGCGTCAGGAGCAAGCCTTAAATGGTATCGAAAAATTACGTAAGCAAGTAGATTCATTAATTGTTATTAACAATAACAAATTAAGAGAAGTATACGGAAACTTAGGTTTTAAAGCGGGTTTTTCTAAAGCGGATGAAGTATTAGCAACTGCCTCTAGAGGTATTGCTGAAGTGATTACACATCACTATACTCAAAATATCGATTTACGTGATGCTAAAACGGTATTGTCTAATAGTGGAACTGCAATAATGGGTTCTGCAGTTGCTGAAGGACAAAATAGAGCGAAAGAAGCTATTGTTTCTGCTTTAGATTCTCCATTGTTAAATGATAATAAAATTACAGGTGCCAAAAATGTATTGTTGCTCATCGTTTCTGGCTCAAATGAAATCACTTTGGATGAAATAGGTGAAATTAATGACCACATTCAAACCGAAGCTGGATTCAATGCTAATATTATTATGGGAGTTGGTGAAGATGATACTCTTGGTGATGCTATTGCTGTTACAATTATTGCAACAGGTTTTGATATTGAACAACAAAATGGAATTGTAAATACAGAACCAAAAAAGATTATCCACACGCTTGAAGACGAACAAAAAAGTGTGTATAACTTATCTCAAAATACAGTTCAATCTTTTGATGTTAATGCTGAATTATCAGTATCGAATAAAGAAGAAGAAAAAAGAGTTGTTTTTGAATTGATTGAAGAAGAAGTTGCACCTGAACCAGTGTTTGTTCCTGAGCCAGTAGCTACTGTTGCTCCAGTAGTAACTCCAGTAGCTGAAAACAATGATTTAGTAATGATGTCAGAATTCATTAAGAATTTAGATGTTACTTTCGAAATTGTTTCTCCAATCAAAGATATTGACTTTACTTTTACAGCGCCAAGAGCAGTTGAAGCAAAACAAGTAGAACAGCCAAAAGCTGTTGAAAGACAAGAACAAACAGCTTTTACTTTTGACTTGCCTATTGATAAGCCAAAAGTAGAGGTGAAGGAAGAGAATACAATTTTTGAATTGACTAACGAAACTCGTGAAATCAAAGTAAATCAACCAGTTCAATTTGTTCCAGTTACTGAATTGTCTGATAACGGAATTATTAAATATTCGTTAGAAGAGTACATGGAAGCTGAAAACGAATTGATGTCATCTAAGCCAGTTGCTAAAGTGGTAGAAGAAGTAATTCCTGAAGAATTGAACATCACTATGAAACAAGTAGATGTGTCTCAAAAAGAAGAAGTAAAGTTTGAAGATATTTCTCCAATGGAAATGACGATCGAAGAAACTTTGAGATTGAGAGCTGACGAAAGAAGAAAAAAATTAAAAGAATTCAACTATAAGTTCCATAATAATGTATCTAAAGTAGATGAATACGAAAAAGAGCCAGCATACAAACGTTTAGGGATTGATATTTCTAATCAACAAACAAACAATACAAACTCAAGAATATCAGTTGGTACGGATAGTAATAATGATTTGCAATTGCGTTCTAATAATTCTTACTTACACGACAACGTAGATTAATATTCTGCTTATCTCAATAAGTTAACCCGAAAATTGAATTTAATTTTCGGGTTATTTTTTTTATCTTCGCATCACTATTTTTAAGGAAGAAATTTTTTGGGCCTTAATCCAGCTGTCCGTTACAAGATTTTATCGCCAAATGGTTTTTTCTAAGTATTTAAAAGAGCTTCCTGCGGTCGCTTTTTAAATACAAGAAAAAAATCCATTGGCTCTCAAAATGCTTTTCACTACCATCTGGGGCAAAAGATAATGCTTAATAATAATGGAACAATCGAATTGAATAACGATACATCAAATAAATACAAGAATATGAGTTTATCAGCAAATATCATGGACGATATTAAAACAGCCATGAGAGCAAAAGATACAGTAGCTTTAGAAGCTTTGAGAGCTATTAAATCAGAAATATTGCTAGCGCAAACGGCTTCAGGATCTAAAGAAGAAATTACTGCAGATGATGAAGTTAAATTGCTACAACGTTTAGTGAAAACTAGAAAAGAAAGTGCTCGTATTTATACAGAACAAAACCGACCTGACTTAGCAGAGCCAGAATTAGCTCAAGTTGCTGTTATTGAGAAATTCTTACCTGCCCAATTAAGTGAAGCAGAAATCGAAGTTATCATCGCAAAAATCATCGCAGACTCTGGAGCTTCAGGAATTGCTTCAATGGGGAAAGTAATGGGGTTGGCATCTGCTCAATTAGGTGGAACTGCTGAAGGTAAAACCATTTCTTCGATTGTTAAAAAATTATTAGTTTAAAAATTAGGTTTTTTGAATTAGTATTAAGGAATTGCAAAATCCCAAATCCTAATTTCTTAATTTTAAATTATTATTGGCTGCGTAGTTCAACTGGATAGAATATCAGATTTCGGCTCTGAGGGTTGGGGGTTCGAACCCCTCCGCGGTCACAAAAAAGGATAGAAACGCATTTATGTTATACTATCCTTTTTTTATTTATAGGATTATTGACTTATCCCTTTTTTAAAAAGACTAGATACGTATGTTTAATAAAAAAAGAAATGGAAAGATAAGCAATTCGGAAAGCGTCCTTAGTTTGCTTGATTTTTAAGAAAATTTTACAACTGACATAGATTGATTAAAGCGTCTATCTTCTATAAAATGAGGTTCTTTTTTTAAGTAAAAAATGCAATTATACGCATTATTGTAAAGGTTATCGATAAAGACGATGCAACTAATTTAGGATCCTTGATGGAACAAAAAACAACAAAGAGGCACAAATAATTATCGATGAATAGACGAATTACAATCCATTAGGTTAATTTTTACTAATAAGACACATAAAGAATCTGAAATGATAAAATTTCCCGGAACTTCATCGAGTAATAATGAATTTTAAGGATTCGTTAAGACGAATACGTAATCATATTGGAAATTTTCAGAGTTTTCTGAAAAGCATATTTATTTTTTTTAATTATAGCAATTCCTACTCCTATACAAAGTTCAAAATCATAAAGAAATACTACTCATTGTTTTTTATACCAAAGAACGACATCTTCAATATCTAATAATGCTTCTTGATAAAATTAACTTTGTGTACTATCACTATTTTCTTTAAAAATAAAAAGATTGAAACGAATAGTGGGATTAGCTTCAAAAAAAACAGCCATCCAAAAATGGATAGCTGCTTCTCTTTATTCTTTATTCTATTTTCTCAAGAAAATTTAAGACCCACACATTTCACAATCTTCTGGTCCACCTGCTTGAGCTTGTAGAATCATCTTTTTGTATTCGTTAATATCAATCGAGTCTGTTTTTACTTCTTCGGCAACTGGTTGTTCTTTTTTATCGTTGTTTAACGTAAACTTGATCGCATCAACCGCTGCTTTGGTTCTCAAATAGTACATTCCTGTTTTCAATCCTGATTGCCAAGCGTAGAAGTGCATTGATGTTAATTTAGAGTAATTAGCATTTTGCATGAACAAGTTCAATGATTGTGATTGATCTACAAAATACCCACGCTGGCGTGACATATCAATAATATCTTTCATCGACATTTCCCAAACTGTTTTGTACAATTCTTTCAAGTCTTGTGGAATGTTTAGATCTTGAACGGATCCATTGTTACGCATTAATTCTTGTTTTAACGTTTCATTCCACAATCCACGTTCTACTAAATCGTGTAGTAAATGCTTGTTTACGACAATAAATTCTCCTGAAAGTACTCTACGAGTGTAAATATTTGATGTATAAGGTTCGAATGCTTCGTTGTTTCCTAAAATTTGAGAAGTAGAAGCAGTTGGCATAGGTGCTACTAACAATGAGTTACGAACACCGTGTTGCAATACTTCTTTTCTTAACCCTGTCCAATCCCAACGACCAGACAATTCTTCGTCTTTAATTCCCCATAAATTATGTTGGAAATCTCCTTGAGAGATTGGTGAACCTTCATAGCTTGAGTAAGGTCCTTCCTCTTTGGCTACTTCCATCGAAGCGGTTACCGCAGCAAAGTATAACGTTTCAAAAATTTCTTGATTTAATTTTTTAGCTTCATCCGATGTAAAAGGCATGCGCAACATGATGAAAGCATCTGCCAAACCTTGAACACCAAGACCAATTGGACGGTGGCGCAAATTAGAATTCTCCGCCTCTTTTACAGGGTAGTAATTTCTATCAATTACTTTATTTAAGTTTCTTGTGACACGTTTGGTTACTGTAAACAATGCTTCGTGGTCAAACTTCCCGTTCTCTACAAACATTGGTAATGAAAGTGAAGCCAAATTACATACCGCTACCTCATCAGCAGAAGTGTATTCCATAATCTCCGTACACAAGTTTGATGAACGTATCGTTCCTAAATTCTTTTGGTTTGATTTACGGTTGGCTGCATCTTTGTACAACATATAAGGAGTTCCAGTTTCAATTTGCGATTCTAGAATTTTCTCCCACAATTCATGAGCTTTGATGGTTTTTCTACCTTTTCCAGCTTTTTCATAATTGGTGTACATTTTTTCAAATTCTTCACCATATACATCGTACAATCCAGGACATTCGTTAGGACACATTAAAGTCCAATCTCCATTTTCTTGTACACGTTTCATGAATAAGTCCGAAGTCCACATGGCAAAGAATAAATCTCTAGCACGCATTTCTTCTTTCCCTGTATTCTTTTTCAAATCTAAGAATTCAAAAATATCCGCATGCCAAGTTTCGATGTAAATCGCAAAACTACCTTTACGTTTTCCACCACCTTGATCTACATAACGCGCCGTATCATTAAAGACACGCAACATAGGAACAATTCCGTTTGACGTTCCGTTAGTCCCACGAATATACGAGCCTGTGGCACGTACATTATGAATAGAAAGTCCCACTCCACCTGCTGATTGCGAGATTTTGGCCGTGTTTTTCAACGTATCATAAATCCCATCAATACTATCATCTTTCATTGCCAAAAGGAAACATGAAGACATTTGAGGTTTTGGAGTTCCAGAGTTAAACAACGTAGGAGTTGCATGCGTAAAGAACTTTTTAGACATCAAGTCATACGTCTCTAAAACCGACTCTAAATCATCTAAGTGAATTCCAACTGACACACGCATCAACATGTGTTGTGGACGCTCCACGATTTTACCATTAATTTTCAATAAATACGAACGCTCTAGTGTTTTAAAACCAAAATAATCGTAGTTAAAATCTCTGTTATATATAATATGGGAATTCAAAAACTCCGCATTTTCTTGTATTACTTTATGTACTTCTTCAGATAACAACGGTGCCTCTTGACCATTTCTTGGGTTTACATAATGATACATTTCGTCCATTGTTTCTGAGAACGATTTATTTGTATTAGAATGTAAGTTAGAAATAGCAATACGAGCCGCTAGTTGTGCGTAATCTGGGTGCGCAATAGTCATTGATGCTGCCGTTTCTGCTGCTAAATTATCTAATTCTGATGTCGAAACTCCATCGTAAAGTCCTTCAATAACACGCATTGCCACCTTCACAGCATCTACTAAATCATTCAAACCATAGCATAGTTTTTTAATCCTATCTGTGATTTTGTCAAACATTACCGGTTCTTTCCTACCATCTCTTTTAATTACGTACATAAGCTCATTTTTTTTTCAAAACAGAAAATCCCTTTTCTATTTCTTGGGTATTTGTTAATTTGTTTTTGGGAAACTAATCCCGGGCATTATATTTTTTTGGAGCTAATCCCGCACACGAGGCTGAAAGCCGAACTGACGAAGCAATTCGTTTCAATCTTTATGCCAGCAGAAAAAGCTGTCGTAAAGGATTTCCACTGCTATCGAGGCTAGGAAATTTACATTCCAATTAAAAATCAGCGTCGAAACTAATTTTTTGAGCATCACCATCCGTATTCATCACACCTGATTTTTGATATTCGGCTACTTTCTTTTCAAAGAAATTTGTTTTTCCTTGCAACGAAATCATGTCCATAAAGTCAAATGGATTCGCAATATTGTATTCTCTTTCGCAACCTAATTCTACCAAAAGCCTATCAGCAACAAACTCTAAATATTGTGTCATCAAAGTCGCATTCATTCCAATCAAACTTACAGGCAATGATTCTGTAATAAACTCTCTTTCGATGTTCAAAGCATCCACAATAATCGTTCTGATTCTTTCTTTAGGTACTTTATTGATCAAGTGGTGGTTGTGTAAATGCACTGCAAAATCACAGTGAACCCCTTCGTCACGTGAAATTAATTCGTTAGAGAAAGTCAAACCTGGCATCAATCCACGTTTTTTCAACCAGTAAATAGAACAGAAAGCTCC
The DNA here is from genome assembly GCF_049590715.1 of Flavobacterium sp. Lineage (GTDB taxonomy): Bacteria > Bacteroidota > Bacteroidia > Flavobacteriales > Flavobacteriaceae > Flavobacterium. Next base: position 9,958 of record NZ_JBAWDL010000134.1, on the reverse strand, counting down.
TGAGAAGAAAATCCCTTCTACTGCTGCAAAAGCAATCAATCGTTCAGCAAATGAATCTGAATCAATCCATTGTAAAGCCCAATCCGCTTTTTTCTTAATTGCTGGAAAAACTTCTAAAGCATTGAATAATTCATCTTTTTCAGTTTCATCTTTCACATACGTATCAATCAATAACGAGTAAGTCTCACTATGAATGTTTTCCATCATGATCTGGAAACCGTAAAAGAATTTAGCTTCAGCATATTGTACTTCATTCACAAAGTTTTCTGCTAAGTTTTCATTTACAATTCCATCAGAAGCGGCGAAAAAAGCTAAAATATGTTTGATAAAATATCTTTCATCATCACTCAACTTGTTATTCCAGTCATTTAAATCTTGTGATAAATCGATTTCTTCAGCAGTCCAGAAACTAGCTTCCATACTCTTATAAAACTCCCATATATCGTGGTGTTTTATAGGAAAAATTACGAAACGATTTTTATTCTCTTGTAAAATTGGTTCAACTTGAGACATATATATGTTTATTTTAATGAATATTATTGTTGAAAAATTGCATTTTCGAAGATACAAAGGTGGCAAAATATTGCGGATTTTAAAAGTCAAACTTATCCACAATCAAACATAGTTCTTAACAAAACAAAAAAACAACTAAGTCATTTGTTAAAATCGTAACCCGCTACAAAACAAATAGTTGGAGTTACTTAAAAATAAGAATTACACAATCAAAATGAGCTCTAAAAGACTATAAACAAAGGGTTTTATTGCTTTTTCGGACCTTGTTTTTTCCATTCTCGGGCAACCAAATCTAGCTCCGCATACCAGTCTTCTCCAAATCTTCTAATCAAAGCTTCTTTGACAAATTTATAGACTGGAACTTCTAACTCCTTACCTAAAGAACAGGCATCGTCACAAATCTCCCATTTATCGTAATTTACTGCTGCAAACTCTGTGAAATCTTTAATTCTGATAGGGTATAAATGACAAGAAACGGGTTTTTTCCAATCTACAATACCCTGATTGTAGGCTTGTTCAATACCACAAAGTGCAGTTTTACCATCAAAAATCACATAAGCGCAATCTTTATTGTCAATTAGCGGTGTTTCAAGATCCCCATCCGTTCCTGTAGTCCAAGTTCCCTGTGCTTCAATCGCCGCAATTCCTTCTTTGCGAAGAAAAGGTTTTACCTTAGGATAAATGGATTCTAAAATCTTAGTTTCTTCTTCACTCAAAGGTGCTCCGGCATCACCATCAACGCAACAAGCTCCTTTGCAAGCAGATAAATTACATACAAATTCTTTCTCTAAAATATCTTCTGAAACGATGGTTTTTCCTAATTGAAACATGGATTGTAAATACTGTGATTATAAAGTGCAAAGGTAGTCAAACAAAAGCAAAACAAAGTTGTAAAATGAAGCATTAACACGCGATAAAAACAAAATCCACATTTTAACAAATCAATTAAAGTATAACTTTCTATTAAAAAGGAAAGCCCTAGCTTTGTAAAAAATTCAATATGCAATTAGACTTAAAAGAAATATTCACCGTTGGAATGGTGCTTTTTGCTGTAATTGACATCGTGGGCTCTATCCCCATCATTGTTGATTTACGCAAAAAGCACGGACAAATTGAATCAGAAAAAGCATCCCTCGTTGCTGGAATTATTATGCTTGTTTTTCTATTTATAGGAGAAGGATTTTTAAAAATTGTAGGTATTGACGTTCACTCCTTCGCCGTTGCAGGTTCCTTTGTGCTTTTTTTCTTGGCATTAGAAATGATTTTAGGAATCCGTATTTATCGAGATGAAGAAGCGAGTTCTGCCTCTATAGTTCCTATTGCATTTCCTCTTATTGCTGGAGCAGGAACCATGACAACATTGCTCTCTTTACGATCCCAATTCCATACTATAAACATAGTAATTTCAATCATTCTTAACATTATAATCGTATATGTTGTCCTCAAATCCTCTGCAAAAATTGAAAAATTATTAGGTCAAAACGGACTAGGTATCATTAGGAAAACTTTTGGTATTGTTCTACTTGCTATCGCTGTTAAATTATTTGCTGCTAATGTTAAAGGTCTCTTCGTTTAAATATATTTTTTATAATTTTACACCATAATATAACAAGTAAAGGCAATTACACTCAATTAAAAATAAAAGCAAATACCCTAAATACAAGCCTTTATGACAATCACAAAAAAATAAACATTTTATGAAAATCTTAATCAACATATTAGTGTTTTTGGCTGTCGCACTAATCATTTTTAACATTACAATGTTAGATTTCAAAGATCCATTTCATGGCGATAGTGCTGTTGCCTTCATTGGAATTGCAGCTTCATTTTGTGCTATTTTAATCCTTTTGATTTTTAGAATATCAAAAAAGATTGAAGAAAAAATGAATGACAGACCCTAATGAAATTTGACACTCTAATTATTGGCGGTGGTGTATCTGGTATTTCCTGTGCCTTGGTTTTAGGCTCTGCTAAAAACAAAGCATTTGCCACGCAAAAAAAAATCGGGATTTTTACTCACCAAAAAACTTCTTCTCTTCAAGATGCTCTTTTTAATAATGCATACGGAATCCCTCCAGGCACACTTGGCGCTGATTTGTTAAACAATTCAACAAAACATTTAGCCGAAACGTATCCACATATCACCCAAATCCCAGCAGAAAAAGTTATTAAAATCGAAGGAGAATTTCCTGATTTCACTGTCATAACTAATAAAAACAGCTACGAAACAAAAAGTATTGTTGTAGGTATTGGCTCTGCAAACACTTTTGACATCGAAGGATTGATGAAGTATGTAGAAACACATCAAAAGGCTCTTCCTGCAAAACAACGCATACAGTTAAAAAACAACGATCACCTAGTCAATGACGGAATATATGTTATAGGAACATTAGCAGGATGGAGAAGTCAACTTGCGATTGCAGCCGGTAGTGGCGCAGCGGTTGCCACAGATCTTCTTACGCTTTGGAACGACGGAACACAAACGCACGCACACGATAGTACGCGTTAGGAAAGTCAAGAATCAATCAAGAGTTATGCGTCTGTTGTACACAAAATCTGCGATCGAGAATGTTTACTCTACAATCAAAAATTGTCTCATTTTTTACTCAAAACTGCTTTTACCATCTTATCTTCTTTCAATAGAATTTGATAATAGTAATTTTCTCCATAGAGTTGTCTCGCAAATTCAGCATTGAGATACCTTTTTACAACCTCTTTATTTTTGATTAAATTCAGCATTAATCTGTTTTTAGAAATGAAATACTGAAATTCATTAAAATAAAGATTCGTTGTATTCATTTTAGCAAGGAAATTATCAAAACTTGTATTTTTAAACAGCGTTCTATCACGATCTAATTGTTCAAAAACAAAATTCCCAACAATTCCTGATTGCATCAAATAATTAACATTTGCATCTTCGACCTCTATAGGCACAAAAACATCAGGAACAATACCTCCTCCACCGTAAACGATTCGTCCTTTTGGTGTTTTAAACTTCAAGCTATCTGCAATTTTGATACTGTCTTTTTCGTATAATTCCCCCGTCAAAAAACGAGATTCTGATTCTTTAAAATATGAATCTGCTCCTTTTTCATACGATTTTTGAATCGAGCGACCAGTAGGGGTATAATAACGCGCCACGGTTAATCGGACAGCAGATCCATCATCAAAATCCATTTCACGTTGTACCAGACCTTTTCCAAAAGAACGTCGTCCTACAATCGTTCCTCGGTCATTATCCTGAATGGCACCCGCTAAAATTTCACTAGCAGACGCACTATTTTCATCAATCAAGACATAAAGTCTTCCTTGCTCAAAAATCCCATCTTTAGTTGCAAAAGTCTTTTGAATCATTCCTTTTTTATTTTTAGTAAATACAATCAATTGATTGTCTTTCAGGAAATCATCTGCAATTTCAATAGCTTTTTCCATATATCCACCACCATTTTCACGGAGATCCACAATCAAACTATTCATACCTGCTTTTTTCAATCGCAACAAACCTGATCTGAATTCGTTATAAGTTGTTTCAGCAAAACGATTGACTTTAATGTACCCTATTTTAGAATTCAGCATTAGTGAAACATCTACACTTTTCAACGGAATAATATCTCTTTGAAGTATAATTTTTAGTTTTCTTTGTTCTGATTTTCGATACACTAAAAGATGGATAGAAGAACCACAAACACCCTTTAATTTAGAGTACAAACTATCCGAAGGTAATTTACGACCAAAAAGTTTCGTTTTATTTGCAAACAAAATTCGATCACCTGCTTTGATCCCCGCTTTAGCCGAAGGACCGCCTTCCACTGGTCGGATTACCGCTAGAGTATCTCTGAACATATAAAAATTAACACCAATACCTACAAAATCCCCACGCATATTCTCAGCAACACGAACTTGCTCGCTAGGAGGCACATAAACAGAATGAGGGTCCAATTGTTCCATGATTCTATCGACGGTGCTATTCACTATTGAATCCGTATTAACATCATCCACATAATCATTTTCGATAAAATCAATTAGCTTATTAAGTTTTGTTTTGGAACTATTTTTAGCCAAAAAAACACCTTCGTCCGAGGTATGCATCCATTCTCCCAACACGATACCAATGGCAAAAGTAACGCTAATAAGAATAGGCAAATATTTTGGGCTAAATTTCATCTATTCCTCTAATTCTGAGATCTGATCAACCACAACACCTGCTTTTTTCAAAAATTGAATCCCTGAATCATCACGATATCCATTATGATAAACTACTCTTTTTATGCCTGATTGATGAATTAATTTGCTGCATTCTTTACAAGGTGAAAGCGTAATATATAATGTAGCCCCTTCACAAGACTGTGTCGATTTAGCCACTTTCAAAATAGCATTAGCTTCAGCATGTAAAACATCCCAACGCGTTAGTCCTTCTTCATCTTCGCAACAGTTTTCAAATCCAGAAGGCGTTCCATTATAACCATCAGAAATAATCATTCGGTCTTTAACAATGATAGCTCCTACTTTTTTACGTTTGCAATAAGATAATAATCCCCATTCAGTGGCAATTCGAAGATAGGCCTTGTCGTATTTATTCAATTTATTTTTTTCCATTTTATCTCCACCAAATTTCATTTCCAATAATCATCGGCAATACCACTCCAATTATAAACGCAGACATTACCAATGTCCAATCTCTTTTTGAAAACCTAAAGAAAGTTTGAACAATATATGAGAGAATAAGCACCACAAAAACTACAATAATTTGAGCGGCTTCAATTCCCAAAGCAAATTCAGACATTGGCAACAACTTAGAAGTTGTACTACCTCCTACAATAGTTTTAAAATAAGTTGAAAAACCCAAACCGTGTATGATACCAAAAAACAAAGTAACAAAAAATATCAGGTTGATGCTTTCCTTTTTATTTGTTTTACCCGCTGTAAATAAATTGAAGAGCGCTACAATTAATATTGTTATAGGGATCAACATTTCTACCACGCTTACTTTGATGGCTACTATACCAAAAACAACTAATAATAGTGACATGGTGTGCCCTATGGTAAACAAAGTAACCAACAGCAAAATACGCATCCAATCCTTAAAACTAAAGGGAACAGACAATGCAATTAAAAATAAAACATGATCATAGGAATACACATTAAGAATATGTTTTAATCCTAATTGAAAATAAATCCAAAACTCTGACATAGGAAATATAAATTAAATTGATATGGGACTGTAAACTTACAATTATTTTTGAAAACGACCGATTGGAGTCTTAAATAGTCCTGTACTTTTATATTTTAAGAAGAAAAATCTATTAGTCTTAAATATATAATAAATAGAATTTAAAAAATTAAAAAATGGATTATATTTGTACCATAAAAAAACAATAATTATGTCATTTTCAGATTTATTTGATAGCGAATTCAAACAGAGAAATAAAGGTCATTTTTCTGCCATTGTTCGTGTTGCCCTTGCTGACGGTGTTGTTGCGCCAGAGGAAAAAAACTTCTTAGACAAACTAGCTACGAAACTAGAAATTTCGGCTTCTGAATATGAAGAGATATTAGACAATCCAACAAAATATCCAATCAACCCACCGTACCTATATACGCAAAGATTGGAGCGTTTATATGACTTGGCAAGAATGGTACATGTAGATCACCATTTAGGTGATAAACAAGAAATGATGTTGAAAAAAATTGGTGTTGGTTTAGGTTTCACTCCAAGTAACATCAACTACATCATTACAAAAGCACTATCGTTGGTAGACAAAAAAGTAGATTATGACACTTTTGCATACGAAATGCAAAATATGTACAAGTAATTAGATTCTTTTACATAATAAAAAGCTCTTGAAAATTGTTTCAGGAGCTTTTTTTATGGAAATCATTCTGTAACGTATCATGAGGAACATCTATCTAATTCCTTTAATTTTTATTTTGACAACCCCATCGTTTTATTAAAAACAGACATTAATTCTATAATGTTTTTAATGTGTAGTTTTTGAAATATTTTATTTTTGTGAGTACTAACAGTAGTTAGCTGGATATTCAACTTATTAGCTATCTCAATATTACCATCCCCTTTCACTAATAGTTCCGAAATCTCGAGTTCTCTTTTAGACAATTTATCGAGTGGATTGATCGCTTCTTTATTAGTTGAAGCATTGATTAGTGCATTAACAATTTCAGCAGTAAGGTAATTTCCTGTTTTCAGAATGGTGTCTACCGCATTAATAATTTTTTTCTTATCACTCAATTTATTAAGGTAACCGTTAGCTCCTGCAACAATATAAGGACAGGCATGGGTTTCTTCTTCATATACAGAGAAAATTAAAATTTTAGCAAGGGGCTGAATCTCTTTTATCTCAGGAATCATGGTTGTGTTTTTACCTCCTGGAATATTAATATCCAAAATAATTAAATCAAATTTCTGATCTTCCAGTATTGCTAATGTTTCCTTATAATCTTCAGTTGTAAAAATAGTAAAATGTTTGAATTTTTCTTCTAAAATTATAGAAACCCCTGTTCTAACTACTAAATGATCATCAACAATTAAGATATTTTTTTGCATGTTTTTAAAATTTAGTTCGTGATTTGTTTTTTTGATTGATTTATTTCAATCGTAATGGTCGTTCCATTATTTGGAATACTAGAGAAAAACATTTGCCCTTTAATAATTATTAAAAGCTCTAAAACTAAATGAAGCCCTATCCCATATGTGCTTAAAATTAGTTTTTCAGGATCCTTGTTTTTAATTAAATTGGCATAATAATCCATTATATCTTGATTCATCCCGATTCCTGTATCTTTTACCCAAAAAGTTGTTTTTGCACCAACTGATTTAGCCCCTAATTCAATACTCCCTTTAGAAGTATTCTTTATTGCATTATCCAAAAGATTGTGAATTATGATGGACATAATACGGATATTAACTGTTGACTGTAAGCTTTTACTCGTTGTATTTCTTATTATTGTCTCTTTACTTAATGCTATTTCCTCAAAGAAATCTTTTTTATTTTCGAATAAACTATGAATGGAGTATGGTTTTTGAACATAACTTCTATCCTCCATATAAATCTTAGAATATTGTATTAGAGTTTTAGTAAAGTTATACAATTGAGAACTCGATTTTGAAATTGAACTAGCATATTTATTGGAAACCAAATCCTTATTTTTCAAAGTTTCTTTCTCTAAATGTTTAGATATTAATTGAATATATTTCAAAGGACTTCTAATGTCATGACTAATGGTTCCAATTATTTTTTTATGTTGAATTATGCCCGTAGAAAGATCTTCTTTTGTTTTTTCTAAATCTTTAATAATTTGTTTAAACTGTTTTTTCTGACTAGTAAGTCTGTGTTTTGAATAAACCAATTTCCGTATCATTTTACTATAATAAAAACTAACAGAAGAAATAATTATTAAAATAAAAAAAACATTAGTATAAATAAGGTAGTTTCTAATTTTTCGGGTTCCATCTCCAAATGAATTTGAAAAAGCATCTTGATTAATGTTGATTTTATGAGTAAGGATTGATATTTTAGACAAATACGTATTCTTGTCAACATTGTCTAGCTTCTTTCGTATTATGTTTGAATGAATTTCATATCCCATTTTATAAAGCTGAATATTCAGATAATCTCCTTTTTCCCATTCTCCCACAGCCTTTTTAAAAAATGAAAAAGACTGGCAATTTTTAAAAATCCAGATCATATCGTCTAAGTCTTCTTCATGATTCTTTCCTGCTCGAAATCCTTTTTTTACAACATTAATATCCAAATTACTTTGAATCGCTATTCTTGCTGTTGCATCCCCTAATGGAATATCTAAATTTCTTTTAAAATCCATCCAATAAATTTCTTCCTCTGTAAATAAATAGGAAATCAAGCTAGTTACAGCACTTTTATGGCCTTTAGAATACTGAGATTCTCCATTAACATAGGCTCTAGTAGCAGATAGTGTCTTAATTGTATAAAAATTAAGCAATATCAACATCGAACAAGAAATGACAATTATTAAAAACAAGGTTATTGTTCTAGTCTGTTTTAAGTTTCTAAAGAACAATACATTTAATATTTTTTTCAAAAAAAATAGTTTAATTGATTAGACACTTTTACTGTTTTAAAAAACTAGCCGCTATAAATGAGTGACTATTTTGCTACAATGAAACCATGGTATCTAACAAATATAACAAAATTATAGTTTATTTTGTAAGAATTAATATGATTAATTTATCGGATTTTATTTTAACAAGCATCGGTTTATTTCTATTCATATGTAGTTTTATATCTAGACCTTTCGATTCATATTCTTTTAGGAATGGGCTAATTTTGGTAAAGGTTGATAGTTGTGCCCCACTTAAATCAATTTTGTAACCTCATATACTATACAAAATTTTGCATTTGACAAGGGTCATCTTTACCTATTCAAATTAAATTTAAAGTAATAGATTATGAGAAAAATTTACCCAAAATCATTTATTGAAGTATTTAGTAAAATCACCAGTTTTAGACGATTTAACAAAATACTATTCTACTTAGCTGTTATTTTGATGTCCATAAATTCATATGGACAATGTAATGCTGAAATCCCAATTCCGCTTGTTAATACCCTAACATCAACTAATATAAAGATAGAGACAAAAACGACAGGACTATGCCTACCTTTATTAGGTTGTGGCATATCAAATAAAGCCAATGCAATAGATAATGACATATTTAATTATACTACTGCAAGTTTTGGAGCAGTAAGCGTTGGTGTCTTTCACGAAATAAAAGTAAAAAACACTAGCAAAACATACGCTGCGGGGACTTTTGCTGGATTTAAGATTGGTACTGGTGGAAATTTACTTTCTTTGAGTTTATTAAATGGAATTTCAATAATAACCTATAGCGGAGACACTGTAAAAGAAAATTTCTCTGGCTCTTCTTTATTAAGTCTCGATTTATTATCTGGTTCTAATGAATACATTGTTGGTTTCAACACTAACGAATCTTTTGATGGAATTAAAATTGTGTTCAACGGTGGAGTTAATTTATTAAGTTCAACTAATGTTTATCATGCTGTTACTAGAGAATATTGTGCCGGCCCAGTATTAAACTGTAATATTGCAACAACTTTAAGCCTCCCTACTTTCCCTGTCGCAATTGATTTAGCACATACGGGAATTACTGGACTGTTAACAGTGGGCAGTATTGACAACCCTAACAATGTTATCAGCTCTAGCATAACGGATTATGCGTCCATTAATTTGACGGTAAACTTAAAAGCTTCAGGAAGCATTGCTGTTAAAGACCAAATTACAGATTACCCATCAGGAACCTATGCTGGTTTTGAAATTGAAAACTCTAATTTAGTTAGCGTTTCTGCTCTTGGAAATATAGTAATATCTACCTTTTTGAATGGAATTCCTAGTGAAGAATTTTCAGGGAATAATTTAGCTGTAAATGGTAGC
>NZ_JBAWDL010000133.1:0-21474 GCF_049590715.1 Flavobacterium sp. | reverse complement strand
AACCCCTCATCGCCCACAAAACTTCTCAAGAAATTGAGAAGTTTTTTTTTGCACTAAAATTTTATTTACAAGAATTTCTAAGTTGTTGATTATATAATTAAAAACTGAAATTATGTAATTCCTACCGCAACCTTTGTTGTAATTTTATCCTATTAGAAAATGATAGAATTATGCAAACAAAAATACCTTCTTCGCATAAAAATAGAACGAAAACAAATCAAGTTTATAAAAGAATAAAAGAGTTTCTCATTTTGTTCTTTATAAAGGTGGCTAATGTGGTAGATTATCTACGGAATATCTTTAGAAATCTTTTCTCCAATAGGTTAGAATTTCAAGAATTTTTAAAACAATGTTACCAGATTGGTAATAAGTCTGTTGGGTTAATTTCTATAACCGGATTAATAATAGGTTTAGTTTTGACTATTCAATCCAGACCTTCTTTGGTGAATTTTGGTGCGGTGGCTATGTTGCCTAGTATGGTAGCTATTTCGATTATTAGAGAAATGGGACCTGTTATCACGGCTTTAATATGTGCTGGAAAAATTGGTTCTAGCATGGGTGCTGAATTAGGTTCTATGCGTGTAACCGAACAAATTGATGCCATGGAGGTGTCTAATACAAATCCAATAAATTTTTTAATTATCCCAAGGGTTTTAGCTGCTACTATAATGATTCCAGTTTTGACTTTATATGCTGATGCCATAGGGATTTTTGGGAGTTGGTTAGGAGTTAACATTAAAGATAATGTAAGCCTAGCTCTTTTTATATCACAAGCCTTTAAGAGTGTTGAGTTTATTGACATTGTTCCAGCTATAATTAAATCATTCTTTTTTGGAGCAGTAATTGGTTTAGTAGGATGTTATAAGGGATATAATGCTGGACGAGGAACTGAAAGTGTGGGTATAGCTGCAAATTCTGCTGTAGTTACTTCATCATTATTATTAATCATTGTAGACTTAATTGCTGTACAAATAACCGATTTATTGTAATGGAAAAAATAGATAACAACGTAATTATTGCCATTAAAGATCTTAAAAAAAGTTTTGGCGATCAAAAAGTGCTTGATGGACTGACATTACAATTACACGAAAATGAAAATTTAGTGGTATTAGGGAAATCTGGTTCTGGAAAATCTGTGTTAATTAAGTGTATTGTAAGTCTTTTACAACACGATGAAGGGAGTATTTTGGTAGGTAAACACGAATTAACTGATATTAACGAAGAAGATTTAATAGTTGTTCGGAAAAAAATAGGATTTCTTTTTCAGGGAGCTGCTCTGTATGATTCAATGACTGTGCGGGAAAATTTGACTTTTGCATTATCAAGACTAAAGGAAAAATTTTCAAAAGAAGAAATAAATAATAAAATTGTGGAGGCATTAGAAAATGTAAGTCTTCCTGATTCTATAGATAAGATGCCCTCTGAGTTATCTGGAGGTATGAAAAAAAGAATTGGATTAGCTAGAACCTTAGTGGTGAATCCTAAAATAATTCTCTATGATGAACCTACAACAGGTTTAGACCCCATTACTTCTGATGAAATAAGTAATTTGATAAACGATACTAAAAACAAATTCAATAATTCTTCCATAATAATTACTCACGATATTAAATGTGTAAAAACTGTTGCAGATAGAATTATAATGATAAAAGACGGAAAGGTTTATAAAGAAGGAAAGTTAGAAGAATTCATCAAAGATAGTGATCCATATATTCAATCATTTTTTAATTAAGAGATTATGAAAACAAATAAAAATACATATAAAATAAAACTAGGTATTTTTGTAACTATAGGAATAGTAATATTATTTGTAATATTATTTTTTATTGGTAGTAACCAAAACTTATTTAGTTCCAAATTTGAAATCAATACTAATTTTAAGAACGTTAGTGGATTACAGATTGGTGGGCAAGTCCGTTTTTCAGGTATTTCCGTAGGGACTATTGAAGGCATTTCAATCATTAATGATTCGACGGTAAACGTCATGGCAAGTATTGATAATGATGTGAAAAAATTCATCAAAAAAGACAGTAAGGCATCCATAGCATCAGAAGGAGTTATTGGAGATAAAATTTTAACCATTTCTCAAGGAAGTACAAAATCTCCCGAGGTTAAAGATGGAGCTACGATTAAATCTTTTGAGCCTGTAGAATTTGATGCCATATTAAATTCTGTAAAGGTTACTGCCGAAAATGCAGAGGTGATAACTCATGAATTAGCATCTTTATTAAGTAGTGTTAATAATGGTGAAGGAACCATTGGAAAACTAATGAATGATGAAGGAATGGCTGAAGATTTAGATAAAACCATGACAAACTTAAGAAAAAGTTCAAAAGGATTAGAGGAAAATATGGAAGCAGCAAAACATAACTTTTTACTCAGAGGCTATTTCAAAAATAAAGAAAAAGAGAAAGAAAAATTAGCAAAAGAGAAAGAGAAGGAAGCAAAAGAACAAGCCGAGAAAAATAAAAAATAAAATAATACCTAAAGAATAAAACCTAAAAAGTGAGGTTGTTTTTTAATAACTGCCTCACTTTTTATGGAATAAAATTATGTACTTTCTTTAAAGTCTACAGACAACGAATTCACACAAAAACGTTCACCCGTATTAGTAGGTCCATCATTAAATACATGTCCTAAATGACCGCCACAATTAGCGCAAACAATTTCAGTGCGAATCATACCATGACTTTTATCCAATACATTTTTTACTTTTCCTGGAATAGCTTCATCAAAAGAAGGCCAGCCACAATGTGCATCAAATTTGGAACTGCTTTTAAATAGAGCTTCGGAGCAACCACCACAGCAATAAGTACCATTTTCATAATGAACATTGTATGTGCCTGAGTGAGGAGATTCAGTTCCTTTGTCTCTTAAAATTCGGTAACGCTCACTTCCTAGTTGTTTTTTCCATTCTTCTTCTGTTTTTTCTATTGGATATTTCATGATTTTATTTTTAAATAGTAATGTTTTTACGTAAATTATCTAAGTAATAATGAACACTATAAAATTATTTCTTTTTTATGATATTCCAAAAAATAATAGAAGATGTCTTTATATATTATCAATTATACCTGTTACTTTTAATCAAATACTTAAATGAATATTATTTTTTACTTTTCGCTTTTATAAAGATATATTAAGTACAATCCCTAAAACATATAGAAATCATCAGCTTTTTCAATTGAAAAACGGTTTTTATTAACATTATATTATTTTTTGCAACTGACTTTTATCTAACTTTTTTTTTCATAAATTTAGAGAAACATAAATGTCATTTTAACAATGTTTTTAGAATGAATTTTTTATAATCATGCTTTACTAAAATAGTATCAGTAATTTGATTAACATGCTTAGGAATACAATAAATGGAGGTATTAAAAATAGTGCATATTAGTGCAGAATGTTATCCTGTAGCTAAAGTTGGTGGTTTAGGAGATGTTGTTGGAACAATAGCAAAACACCAATTTAAAGCTAAACATAATGTTAGTGTGGTGATTCCTTGTTATGAAACGAAGTTTATAAAAGAGCATGAATTTGAAACTATTCATTCATCTAAGGTTAAATTAGGTCATTTTAACTTTCCTTTTAGTGTACGTAAAGGTGTAAATCCTGATTTAGGCTTTGATTTATTTCTGATTGCGATTCCAGAACTTTTTGACCGAAGTGACATATATGGCTACAAAGATGATATTGAGCGTTTTATGGCTTTTCAAATCGCTACTTTAGATTGGTTTGTAAGTCAAGATTCTCAATTTGATATTATTCACTGTCATGATCACCACACTGCTATTATTCCTTTTATGATGCAACAAGCATTTAATTATGAAACACTAAAAGCTATTCCATCCCTTTTAACTGTTCATAATGCTTTGTACCAAGGCCAATTTGGTTTTGACAAGTTACATTATTTTCCAAATTATGATTTATCAAAAACCCACCAGCTGGAATGGGGTGGATGTATTAATTCATTAGCAGTAGGATTAAAATGCGCTAGAGCAATCACTACTGTTTCACCTAATTATTTGAATGAAATTAATCACATTGGATATGGGTTAGAAACATTGTTCAATCAGTCACGATATAAATCACGAGGTATTTTAAACGGAATAGATAATGAAGTGTGGAATCCCAAGAAAGATATCCTAATTACTCTAAATTATAATGAGGACGATTTTGAATTTGGTAAACAAAAAAATAAAGAAAAATTATGTAATCTGTTCAATCTCAATATTGAATACCCACTAATAAGTTTTGTTGGACGCTTATATGAAGAAAAAGGTGCGGATTTATTAGCAGAAATAGCAAGAAAAACCATTGTAAGAAACAATAATAAAATTAATATCCTTATATTGGGTTCTGGAAATAAGGATATAGAAGAAAGCCTGAATCTAGTGTTAAATGATTGTGCAGGAAGTTATAATGTATGTATTGAATTCAATGAAAAATTAGCCCATCAAATTTACGCTGGTTCTGATTTTATTTTAATGCCTTCCCGAATAGAATCATGTGGCTTGAATCAAATGTACGGCTATCGATATGGTACTATTCCTATAGTTCGAAGGACAGGAGGCCTGATTGATACTGTTATTGATATTAACGAGGGGGGATATGGAATTTGTCATGACCAAGCAACGGTAGAAGATGTTTGCAACGCTATTCAAAGAGCGTATGAATTGTATCAAGATAAAGAAAAAATAAAAATAATTGCAAAATCTGGAATGATGCTCAATCATTCATGGGAAAATGCATATCAAGAATATTTAAAAATGTATAATTTAATAATAAAATAAAAGATGAAAGCGAAGCGAAAAAATGTGATTGCAATTATTCTAGGAGGTGGTCAAGGATCAAGATTATATCCATTGACAGAATCGAGGTCTAAACCTGCCGTACCAATTGGAGGTAAATATAGATTGGTTGATATTCCTATTTCTAATTGTATGAATTCAGATATCTATAGGATGTTTGTTTTGACACAATTTAACTCCGCTTCATTGAATGCACACATCAAGAATACCTATGTGTTTAGTGCTTTTAGTCAAGCTTTTGTTGATATTTTAGCAGCGGAGCAAACTCCTGATAATCCTACTTGGTTTCAAGGAACTGCAGATGCTGTAAGACAATGTATGCCTCATTTTTTAAATCATGATTTTGATTATGCATTAATTCTTTCTGGTGACCAATTATATCAAATGGATTTGAATGAAATGATCGAAGAACACATTCGAAAAGATGCTGAGATTTCCATCGCCACATTACCCGTTAACGATAAAGATGCACCTGAATTTGGTATATTAAAAACAAATAAAGACAATTTTATTGAATCTTTTATTGAAAAACCAGCTAAAGAATTGTTGCCAGATTGGACGTCAAATGTAAGTGATCAAATGAAAGCAGAAGGAAAAAATTACTTAGCTTCAATGGGGATCTATATCTTTAATAAAGACTTATTAGTGGATTTGATGAGCAATTTTGAAACTAAAGATTTTGGTAAAGAAATTATCCCACAAGCAGTGGAAACAAATAGAGTCTTAAGTTATCAATATGAAGGTTATTGGACTGATATTGGAAATATTGACTCTTTCTTTGAAGCAAATATTGGTTTGACTGATGATGTTCCTCAGTTTAATTTATTTGATAATGATAATAAAATTTACACTAGACCAAGGTTATTACCACCATCGAAGTTTCAAAACACTAATATTGATCGTTCTTTAATTTCTGAAGGTTGTATTTTGAATGCCAAAGAAATAAATAAATCAGTTATTGGAATTCGTTCTCGGATCGGTAAAGATACCGTGATTCAAAATTGCTACATAATGGGTAATGATTTGTACCAAAGTATTGAAACCATGGAAGATGAAAGAAATAATAATAAAATATTAGTAGGTATTGGGGAAAGATGTTATATCAAGAATGCTTTAATTGATAAAAATTGTCGCATAGGAAATGATGTGTATATCTGTGGTGGAGAGCATTTAGAGAATTCTTCTAATGAATTATATGCTGTAAAACAAGGAATTGTAGTCATTAAAAAAGGAGCTGTCATTCCTGATAATTATGTAATTAAATAATTTAAACTTACAGTAAACTTGATAACCAAAGATATAAAACAAGAATACTTATAAAATATTAAAATGCAGAATCAAACTCGAATTATAATAGAAAATGTGATGCCCCAATTAGACGGTGGAGCATTTCCAATAAAAAGGATTGTAGGTCAAACAGTAAGAGTAACTGCCGCTGTTTTTGCAGACGGACATGATGTTGTGGAAGCTTGTGTAAAATACAAACAGGAGAAGGAGAAAAAATGGAAAGAAGTTAGAATGACTCCTGCTGTTAATGACGAGTGGTTTGCCGAATTTAAAGTTGAAAAACAAGGAAATTACACCTATTACGTAGAAGCTTGGGTTGATTATGCTTTAAACTGGCAACACGGTACTGATCGAAAAATCCAAGACAATCAATATGTAAAATCAGAGCTATTAGAAGGTGCTGAATACGTAAGAGCCGTTAGAGAATGGGTAACTACTTCTGAAAGTGATTATTTAGGTCATATTGATTATTTATTTACAAATGAATCAGAATATGACAAAGCAATTCATGAAGTAAACTCACCTAAATTGACGGCTATCTTCAAAAAACATCCTTCGCGATTTTTGGCAAATAAATCGGCTGAATTAGGAGTTTATGTAGATAGAAAAAAAGCATTATTCAGCACTTGGTATGAGTTTTTTCCTCGTTCAACATCTCAAGAAGATGGGAAGCACGGAACATTTAAAGATTGTATACCATTATTATCAAGAGTAGCTGAAATGGGATTTGACACATTGTATTTTCCACCAATTCATCCTATAGGAGAAGTAAATAGAAAAGGTAAAAACAATGCAACAAATGCTGAATATGGAGATGTAGGCTCACCATGGGGAATTGGTTCTGTTCATGGAGGTCATAAATCAACGCATCCTGAATTAGGTTCTATTGAAGATTTTAAAGAATTAGTGAATAGAGCACAAGAATTAGGTATTGAGGTTGCAATGGATTATGCTTTGCAAGCGGCTCCAGATCATCCATATGTGAAAGATTTTCCACAATGGTTCAAATGGAGACCAGATGGAACGGTGCAATATGCTGAAAATCCGCCAAAAAAATACCAAGATATTCAACCAATATATTTTGAAAGTACGGACTGGAAAAATTTATGGAAAGAATTATTAGATGTTGCTTTATTTTGGATCGAAGAATGTAATATTAAGATTTATAGAGTTGATAATCCGCACACTAAACCTTTTTACTTCTGGGGTTGGTTGATAGGTGAAATCAAGAAAAAACATCCTGATGTTTTATTTTTAGCCGAAGCTTTTACACGACCTAAAATTATGAATGAATTGGCTAAACAAGGTTTTAGTCAATCCTATACTTATTTTACTTGGAGAAATTCTAAAGCTGAATTGACTGAGTATGTAAGTGAGTTAACGCAATCCGAACAAAAAGAATTTTATCGTCCTAATTTCTGGCCTAATACACCCGATATTAATCCATTTTCTTTACAAAGTGGAAGTGAATCGATACATTTACAGAAATACTTTTTAGCTGCCACTTTAAGTTCAAGCGTAGGTATCTATGGCCCTGTGTATGAGTATATGGTATGTGAACCAATGGCTCCTGGAAAAGAAGAATATCTTAACTCTGAGAAATATGAGTTTTATAAATGGGATTGGACTATTCAAAATAAATTAACCACTTTAATTTCGAAGATAAATGGTATCCGTAAAGAACAAACTTCTTTGCAACAAACTAATAATATTATTTTTTGTAATACTAATAATGATGAGATTATAGCGTATTATAAGTTTGATGATGAAAAACGTAATAAAACATTAATGGTCGTTAGTTTGAATGCGGATCATACTACGCAAGCAATGGTACAATTACCAATCGCTGAATTAGGAATTAACCCTGTCAACATTGTAGATTTAATTACAGGAAATAGTTATGTATGGGATAAAGAATGGAATTTTGTTGAGCTAAGTCCAAATATGCCTTTTCATTTGTTTCAAATTCAAGATTGAATAAAAAATTAACTACTATTATTGTTTAAAAAAACAAACCAAAAAATGAATAAAGTACAAACGCATTCTCTTTTTACTGATTTTGATATCGATTTGTTTAAGGGGGGAAAACATTTCCGACTTTACGAAAAATTAGGAGCGCATCTTATTGATGTTGATGGAGTAAAAGGAGTGTATTTTGCCATATGGGCACCTACTGCTCGTTCGGTTTCTGTTGTTGGAGATTTTAATTATTGGATCCAAGGGGAACATCAATTAAATGTACGATGGGATTCCTCAGGTATTTGGGAAGGTTTTATTCCAGGTGTCGAAAAAGGAACAACATATAAATACAAAATACAATCTAATAATGGTGGTGTAATTACTGAAAAAGCAGATCCATTTGCTTTTTATTGTGAAAAACCACCTCATACAGCTTCTGTAGTTTGGGATTTAGATTACAAATGGAAAGATGAAAACTGGATGAAAACTAGAAAAGATCATAACGGTCTAGATAAGCCTTATTCAGTTTACGAAGTGCATCTAGGTTCCTGGAAACGCCATGGTGAAGAAAACCGCTTTTTAACCTATCAAGAATTTGCTGTAGATTTAGTAAATTATGTTAAAGAAACAGGGTTTACTCATGTGGAGTTTATGCCGGTAATGGAATATCCTTATGATCCTTCTTGGGGATATCAATTAGTAGGATATTTTGCTCCAACATCTCGCTTTGGAGACCCACAAGGTTTTATGCTTTTGGTTGATGCCTTACACCAAGCTGGAATTGGTGTGATTTTAGACTGGGTACCTTCACATTTTCCTGATGATGCACACGGATTAGGATATTTTGATGGTTCTAATTTATACGAGCATCCTGATCGCCGAAAAGGTTACCATCCAGACTGGAAAAGTTTAGTTTTTAATTATGGTCGAAACGAAGTTCGTTCGTTCTTAATTAGTAATGCTATCTTTTGGTTACAACATTATCATGTGGATGCGTTACGTGTGGATGCTGTAGCATCAATGTTGTATTTAGATTATTCTAGAAAAGATGGAGAATGGGAACCTAATGAATATGGTGGACGTGAAAACTTAGATACTATCAGCTTTTTGAAGGAATTCAATGAAGCAGTTTATGGTAGTTTTGAAGGGGTTCAAACCATAGCAGAAGAAAGTACCTCATTTCCAATGGTTTCAAAACCTACTTTCATGGGCGGTTTAGGATTTGGAATGAAATGGATGATGGGTTGGATGCATGATACTTTAGAATATTTCAAAAAAGAAACAGTTTATAGAAAATACCATCAAAATGATTTGACTTTTTCGATGACGTATGCTTTCTCAGAGAATTTTATGTTGCCTCTTTCACATGATGAAGTAGTATATGGTAAAAAGTCTATTGCTGGAAGAATGCCTGGTGATGAGTGGCAAAAATTTGCTAATCTAAGACTTCTTTATGGGTATATGTTTACACATCCTGGAACAAAATTATTGTTTATGGGATCTGAATTTGGTCAAAGTGCCGAGTGGAATTTTGAAGCAAGTTTAGATTGGCATCTATTACAATATCCTTTTCACGAAGGGATTAAAAAAGTTATTACAGATTTGAACGCGCTGTATAAAACAGAACCAGCATTACACGAAAAACAGTTTAGTCCAGAAGGATTTGAATGGATCAATTATTCAGATCATCAAAATGCGGTCATGTCGTATATTAGAAATGGAAATGACCCAAAAGAATGTGTAATTGTTGTGTGTAATTTTACTCCAGTGGTTAGAACTAATTACAGAATAGGTTTGCCTAGAAAAGGAAAATTAAAAGAAATTTTCAATAGTGACTCCGATATTTACGGAGGAAGTGGTATAAATAACCTTTCAGAAATTACAATTGAGTCTTCACCATACGATGGAAGAGATTATTCTGCTGAATTAGTACTAGCTCCATTGAGCGTTGCTGTCTTTAAAATTTCATAAATCATTTATAAAATTTGATTTTTTTATAGTATCGGTATTAATTAGCAATAATTAATACCGATACTTTATTTAGGGCTATTTTCTTTCAAAATAAAATCTCCTTTTTATCAATAAAGGCTTTAATTCAAAGTAGTTAAAAAATAAATTTTGTAGATTTGGTACATTCAACTAAAGGCTTTTTAATAAAAAATTAGAATATGATTACGAATACAGAATTAGAATATAAAGGGGATTTATACCCGTCAAAAATCGTTTCCTACGAACATGAAGTTGATTCTGTTTCTTTTTATACTGATAATAGTGTTATTTTAAAAGTAACTGTACTTAGAGATAGTATGTTGCGTTTTCGATATACTGCAAAAGGATATTTTAGCAATGATTTTTCATATGCAATAGATAAGAAACACTCTCATGGTTATAATTTTTTGAAAGTTATTGAGGAAGAAGGGTACTTTGAGATTATAACGACTAAAGTAATTTGTAAAATTCATAAAGAAGATCTACGCATTTCTATTTATGATCTAAATGGTAAGGTCATTTTAGAAGATGAATTAGGCTTTCATTGGGAAGAAAGCTATGAGTTTGGTGGGAATATTGTAAAAATGAGTAAAGCGTCAAAAGACGGCGAATGTTTCTACGGACTTGGTGATAAAGCGACTCAAATGAACTTAAAAGGCAAAAGGATTGAAAATTTTGCAACAGATCAATATGCCTATCAAAAAGACCAAGAACCATTATATAAAGTAGTTCCTTTTTATATAGGTTTACAAAATAAACAAGCCTACGGAATTTTCTTTGATAATACGTTTAGAACTTTTTTTGATTTTTCTCACGAAAGACGGAATGTGACTAGTTTTTGGGCTGAGGGCGGAGAAATGAACTATTATTTCATTTATGGCCCTAAAATGCAAGATGTTGTAACCACTTATACGGACTTAACTGGAAAACCTGAATTACCACCACTTTGGACATTAGGGTACCATCAATGTAAATGGAGTTATTATCCTGAAAGTAATGTAAAAGAAATAACAACTAAATTTAGAGAATTAAAAATACCCTGCGATGCTATTTATTTAGATATCGATTATATGGATGGTTTTCGTTGTTTTACTTGGGATAAAAATTATTTTCCTGATCCAAAACGAATGGTGGCTGAATTAGCGGCTGATGGATTTAAAACAGTAGTAATAATTGATCCGGGAATCAAAATTGATAAAGAATATTCAGTTTATAAAGAAGCCTTAGCTAAAGATTATTTTTGTAAAAGAGCCGATGGTCCCTATATGAAAGGAAAGGTTTGGCCTGGAGAATGTAATTTTCCAGATTATACAAACCCCGAAGTTAGAGAATGGTGGGCTGGATTATTCAAGGAATTAGTTTCTGAGATTGGAGTTAAAGGGGTTTGGAACGATATGAATGAACCTGCCGTTATGGAAGTTCCAAATAAAACGTTTCCTATGGATGTGCGTCATGATTATGATGGAAATCCATGTAGTCATCGCAAAGCACATAATATTTACGGAACACAAATGGCAAGAGCTACCTATCATGGAGTAAAAAGATTTGCCTATCCTAAAAGACCTTTCGTAATTACTCGTTCAGCCTATGCTGGAGCACAACGTTATACTTCGTCCTGGACAGGTGATAATGTAGCCACTTGGGAGCATTTATGGGTTGCTAATGTTCAGGTGCAACGTATGAATATCTCAGGAATGGGATTCACTGGATCTGATATTGGTGGTTTTGCTGAGCAACCTTCTGGAGAATTGTACGCTCGTTGGATTCAGTTAGGTGTTTTTCATCCTTTTTGTAGAACACATTCCTCAGGAGATCACGGGAATCAAGAACCTTGGTCATTTGACGATGAAGTAATTGATATTACAAGAAAATTTGTAAATCTGCGATACCAATTATTACCATATTTATATACAATGTTTTGGCAATATATTGAAGAGGGGATACCTATGCTGAAACCGTTAGTATATTTTGATCAAGAAGATATTCAAACGCATTATAGAAACGACGAATTTCTATTTGGAAATCAAATTTTAGTATGTCCTATTTTGGAACCAAATTCATTAGGAAGAAGAATGTATGTTCCTAAAGGACAATGGTATAACTTTTGGACAAATGCTTTTATAAATGGAGGAAAAGAAATGTGGGTAGATTCTAAATTTGATGAAATCCCTGTGTTTGTAAAAGCTGGAGCTATTATCCCTAAATATCCCGTACAGCAATATGTAGGTGAATTGGATTTTGATGAATTAATTTTAGACGTTTATTTCAAAGTAGGTAAAGAAAAATCAGTTGTTTATGAAGATGCACAAGACGGTTATGATTATAAAAAGGGAAGGTATAGTTTTCTAAGTTTTAATGTTATGGGTAAAGAAAAAGATTTAATTATCCAATTACATAAAGTAGGGAAATACAATACTAATTATTCTAAATATAAAATAAATTTGATAGGCTTACCTTTTAAAGTTAAAAGTATAGAGATCAATAATGAAAAATTCGATTACGATAAAAAAACTTTGGATAAAGATAATTATTTAGTCATAGAGAAGGAATTTACTGTATTACATATAACAGGAGTATAAATCAAAATTGCTATTTTTGTATTAAAATTTTAAATTATGAAAAAGAATATAGTTTTAGGTTTCTGTACCATTGGTTTGTTGTTTTCATGTGCAACGAATCCACTTACAGGAAAAAAATCATTGAATTTTGTATCTAATAGCGAGTTGTTTCCTTCGGCTTTTCAGCAATACGGAGAGTTTCTGAAAGAAAACAAAGTGATTACAGGAACAACTGACGCAAGAAGAGTGGAATCAGTAGGTGTTAAAATCAAAAATGCCGCAGAAAAATACTTGGCATCCTTAGGACAGACAGACTACTTGAAAGATTACCGTTGGGAATACAAATTGGTTGACAACAAAGAGGTAAATGCTTGGTGTATGCCAGGTGGTAAAATCGTTGTTTACACTGGAATTATGCCTATCGCAAAAGATGATGCAGGCTTAGCAACAGTAATGGGACACGAAGTATCTCATGCTTTAGCTAATCACGGTGCACAACGTATGAGTGCTTCTCAATTACAATCTTTAGGAGCTGCGGGAGTTGCTGTAGCAACTGGAAGTCAAAGCGCTGAAAAGCAACAAATGTGGCAGCAATATTATGGAATTGGTTCACAAGTAGGGGTAATGTTGCCATTCAG
Source organism: Flavobacterium sp. (assembly GCF_049590715.1). Classification (GTDB taxonomy): domain Bacteria; phylum Bacteroidota; class Bacteroidia; order Flavobacteriales; family Flavobacteriaceae; genus Flavobacterium. The sequence goes on along the minus strand of NZ_JBAWDL010000133.1, from coordinate 8,232 downwards.
TAGAAGTCACGAAACTGAAGCTGATAAAATTGGTTTGGTTTTAATGGCTATTGCTGGTTATAACCCTGAAGAATCAATTAATTTTTGGACTAGAATGTCAGCTAATTCAGGTGGACAAGCTCCAGCAGAAATGTTAAGTACACACCCTTCGGATGCTACTAGAATTGCTAATCTAAAAGCAATGGTTCCAGAAGCAAAAGCGGTTGCCGCTAAATTTGGTGTTGTTTTTAAATAAAATAAAAGCAAAATAAGATATCCAAGAGGTTGTTTCACAATTAGTGAAACAACCTCTTTTTATTTTTTTTAGATTTTAGACAAAAAACTATTCAAAAAATAATAAATTCGTCAAAAATAATTTTATGATTGATTTACAAAAAGGTGATAAAAAACTACTTAATGCTTGGGCTTTTTATGATTGGGCAAATTCAGTGTACACACTTACGATAGCTTCAGCAGTATTTCCTATATTTTATGAAGCTTTGTTTTTAAAGGATAATCATTATATAGATGTATTTGGTTTACATCTAAAAAATACAGCGTTAATTAGTTTTATTACAGCAACTGCGTTTTTAGTTGTTTCAATAATTTCTCCTTTATTATCTGGAATTGCTGATTATGTAGGGAATAAAAAAACTTTTATGAAGTTTTTTTGTTACCTAGGAGCTTTCTCATGTATGGGATTGTACATGTTTGATTTAGAAAACATATATATTGGATTAACCTTTTATTTTTTAGGATTAATAGGGTATTGGGGGAGTTTAGTTTTTTATAATTCGTATTTACCAGACATTGCTTTTCCTGAGCAACAAGATGAGATTAGTGCAAAAGGATATTCATTAGGATACATAGGAAGCGTTATTTTATTGATTATTAATCTCACAATGATTATGAAACCTAGCCTTTTTGGTATTATAGGAACAGAAGGAGAGGCTGCTATGAAGGCCATGCGATATTCCTTTGTTATGGTAGGGGTTTGGTGGATCTTATTTAGCCAATATTCCTATTATTATTTGCCAAAAGGAAATATTACTCAAAAAAAGGTCACTAAAGCAATCCTATTTAATGGTTTTAACGAACTTAAAAAGGTTTGGTTATTACTGGATGAAAATGTACGTTTGAAAGCATACCTACGAAGTTTTTTTGTGTATAGTATGGCCGTACAAACAGTAATGCTAGTCGCAACCTATTTTGGTGCACAAGAAATTCAATGGTCCTCAAAAGAAGAAAGTACAATTGGATTAATTATCTGTATTTTATTAATTCAAATAGTAGCTATATTAGGAGCTGTTTTGACTTCTAAAGCATCTGAAAAATGGGGTAATATTCCAACTTTAATAGTGATTAATAGTATTTGGATTGTATTTTGTGTTCTTGCTTATTTTATCTCATTACCAATACATTTTTACATAATGGCAACTATAGCTGGACTTGTTATGGGCGGAATCCAATCTTTATCACGATCTACCTACTCTAAGTTATTACCTGAAACCAAGGATACCGCTTCATTTTTTAGTTTCTATGACGTTTCTGAAAAAGTAGGTATCGTCATAGGAATGTTAGTATATGGTGCGATAGATCAAATCACAGGAAGTCCACGATTGGCTATTGTTTTCTTAGCTTTGTTTTTTATAATGGGAGTCATTTTGTTAAAAAGAATTCCTAAAAAAGTAAGTTAAGTTCACTAATATTAAAAAAGCTTTAAAAAAAACTATTTTTTTTGTGGCATAATGATTGACTTTAGTAAGTGAAGTCAATCATGGTAATGTATTACTGTTTGATTTTCAATAAAATAAAACACCATATCTATTAACTTTGTCTCTGAACGAATGTTCGTTTGGTGACAAAATGACTTAATTACATATATGTCAAATCATAAAATAAGCACTATTGACAATCTGTCACTTCAAGAAATCGATTCACAAGCTGAATTAATTCCATTATTAACTCCCGAAGACGAGGAGGAAATGATGAATGAAATTTTGCCAGAAACTATTCCTATTCTTCCTTTACGAAATATGGTTTTATTTCCAGGAGTTGTTATTCCAATTACCGCAGGACGTGACAAATCCATCAAGTTAATTGATGATGCTAATATGGAAGGCAAAGTCATTGGAGTAGTTGCTCAAATCGACGAAGATATTGAGGAACCTACTAAAAACGATATTCATAAAATAGGAACCGTGGCTAGAATTCTACGTGTTCTAAAAATGCCTGATGGGAATACAACGGTAATTTTACAAGGAAAAAAACGATTTGAAATTTCTTCGGTTGTTTCAGAAGAACCATATATGACTGCTAATATCAAAGACATTCTGGAGAAAAAACCTAAGGGAAAAAACTCAGAGTTCTTGGCAATTTTAGAATCGGTTAAGGAGTTAGCAATCCAAATTATTACGGAGAGTCCAAACATTCCAAGTGAAGCTACTTTTGCAATCAAGAATATTGAAAGTCAGTCTTTCTTAATTAATTTTGTAACTTCAAATTTGAATTTATCAGTTAAAGAAAAACAAGATTTATTAGCGATAAACAATCTAAAAGACAGAGCTTTAGAGACTTTAAAATACATGAATATTGAGTTGCAAAAATTGGAACTTAAAAATGACATTCAGTCTAAAGTTCGTTTTGATTTAGACCAACAGCAAAGAGAATATTTCTTGCACCAACAGATGAAAACTATTCAAGAAGAATTGGGTGGAACGTCTCAGGAAGAAGAAATGGACGAAATGTTGGTAAAGTCTAAAACAAAAAAATGGGACGAAAAGAACCAAATTCATTTTGAAAAAGAATTATCCAAAATGCGTCGCATGAATCCACAAGCGCCTGATTTTGGAATCCAAAGAAATTATCTAGAATTATTATTAGAATTGCCTTGGAACGAATATTCGAAAGATAATTTCGATTTAAAACGCGCTCAGAAAATCTTAGACCGAGATCATTTTGGTTTAGAAGAAGTAAAAAAGCGAATGATTGAGCATTTGGCAGTTTTGAAATTGCGAAATGATATGAAATCACCTATTATCTGTTTGACAGGACCTCCAGGTGTTGGAAAAACTTCGATTGGTCGTTCCGTTGCCGAAGCTTTAGGAAGAGAGTATGTACGTATTTCTTTAGGTGGATTGCGTGATGAAGCAGAGATAAGAGGACACAGAAAAACTTATATTGGCGCTATGCCAGGTCGAATAATTCAAAGTTTGAAAAAAGCAGGGACGTCTAATCCTGTCTTTGTTTTGGATGAAATTGATAAATTATCAAATAGCAATCACGGAGATCCATCTTCTGCTTTGTTAGAAGTATTGGATCCTGAGCAAAACAGTACTTTTTACGATAATTTTGTCGAATTAGGATATGATCTGTCTAAAGTGATGTTTATCGCAACTTCTAATAATATGTCGACGATTCAACCTGCTTTACGTGACCGTATGGAAGTTATTAAGATGTCTGGGTATACAATTGAGGAAAAAGTAGAAATAGCCAAACAACACTTATTTCCTCGTCAATTAAAGGAACATGGATTAACTTCCAAAGATTTGACCATTGGAAAAAAACAATTGGAAAAAATCGTTGAAGGGTACACTCGGGAATCAGGAGTTCGTGGTCTGGAAGCAAAAATTGCTCAAGTGATTCGTAATGCGGCTAAATCTGTAGCGATGGAAGAAGAGTATAACAAGAAAGTGACTGATACTGATATTGTTGAAGTTTTAGGAATTCCTCGACTAGAAAGAGACAAGTATGAGACTAATGATGTGGCTGGAGTGGTCACAGGATTAGCATGGACAAGTGTAGGTGGCGATATTTTATTTATAGAATCATTAATTTCTCCAGGAAAAGGTGGAATGACCATCACAGGGAATTTAGGAACAGTGATGAAAGAGTCTGCTACTATTGCCTTAGAGTACATCAAGGCAAATACAGAATTATTAGGTTTAAATCCTGAAATATTAACCAAATACAATGTCCATTTGCACGTACCAGAAGGGGCTACGCCAAAAGATGGACCAAGTGCTGGAATTGCCATGTTGACTTCATTAGTTTCTTTGTTTACACAAAAAAGAATAAAGAAAAATATCGCCATGACAGGCGAGATTACATTGAGAGGAAAAGTGCTACCTGTGGGAGGAATCAAAGAAAAAATATTGGCTGCCAAAAGAGCAAATATTAAAGAATTGATTTTATGTCATGAGAACAAAAGTGATGTTGATGAAATCAAACCAGAATACATTGAAGGTCTTACTTTTCACTATGTCAAAGAAATGAATGAAGTCCTAGAAATTGCGATTACAGAACAAAAGGTAAAAAACGCTAAAAAGCTATAATAAGCACGAAAGATGTTTTTTATAAAAACCAAAATTAGACGAACAATAAATGTGTCTAATTTTGGTTTTGTTATTATTATTTGATTTTCAATAAAAAACCAACTAATTATAGTATATTAATTTTATCTTCGCAGCTGCGTTTTACCTAAACCCAATATTGAGCATGTTAAAAAAGCATCTTGTCTTTTTGTCTTTATTTTTTTGTTCTTTGTCCTATGCTCAGATAGGAGGTAAGAGTGTTTATCAGTTTTTGAATTTGGTAACTTCACCTAGGCAAGCTGCATTAGGAGGAAAAACGGTAACGATTTATGACGAGGATGTTAATCAAGGGATTTTTAATCCTGCTTCGATAAATCCTGAAATGGACAATCATTTGTCAATTAATTACGGAAATTATTTTGGCGAAGTAACCTACGGTACCGCTTCTTATGCGTACACTTATGATCGTCATCTTCAAACTTTTCATGCAGGTGTCAATTACATTAATTATGGGACTTTTGAAGGGTATGATGAAAATGGACAACAAACCAATAGCTTTACTGGTAGCGAAATAGCACTTTCTGGAGGGTATGCATATAATGTTCCTTATACCTCTTTGTATTTGGGAGCTAATGCTAAATTAATTTCTTCAAACTTAGAAACCTATTCTTCATTTGGTGGAGCGATTGATTTTGGAGCCATTTATATTGACGAAAAGAATGATATCAATTGGGGGTTAGCGATTCGTAATATTGGGACACAATTCACAACTTATTCCGGAATTAGTGAACCATTGCCTTTGGAAATTATCTTAGGGGTTTCACAGGAATTAGAACATGTTCCTATTCGATGGCATCTTACTTTAGAAAATTTACAACAATGGAATGTTTCGTTTTCTAACCCAGTACAAGCTGAGAGCTCTATCGACGGAACTTCTACAGAAGAAAAAATTTCTTTTTTAGGAAACGCTATTAGACATGTGATTGTAGGAGCTGAATTGTTTCCAAAAAGAGCATTCAACTTAAGAGCAAGTTATAATTTCAGAAGAGCACAGGAGTTAAAAATATTAGAGCAACGTAATTTTTCAGGTTTCTCAGTAGGTTTTGGATTGAGAATGAATAAATTAAAGTTTGATTATTCGTATTCAAGATATACTTTGGCAGGGAATACCAGTCTTTTTGGGTTGACCATTAATTTTCAATAAAAAACAATTTGAGTTCAAAAATAACCATAGCAATAGATGGGTTTTCATCTACTGGGAAAAGTACATTAGCCAAACAACTAGCAAGTCAACTAGGCTATGTATATGTAGATACTGGTGCCATGTATCGTGCTATTTCACTTTTTGCGATGCAAAAAGGGTTTATCACCGATCAATCATTTGATAAAGAATCATTAATAAATAGTTTAGCTTCTATCCGATTGCAGTTTCAATTCAAACCTGAATTGGGTTTTGCTGCGATCCTATTGAATGATGTGGATGTTGAAAAAGAAATTCGCACCATCGAAGTTTCGAGTTTTGTAAGCAAAGTAGCTGAATTAGCTGAAGTACGACTGAAATTAGTCGAACAACAACAAGAAATGGGAAAGAATAAAGGAATTGTTATGGACGGTAGAGATATTGGAACGGTTGTTTTTCCAAATGCCGAACTTAAAATTTATATGACCGCAAGTGCATCCACTAGAGCACAACGCCGTTATGATGAACTTGTCACTAAAGGGGACACCGTGAGTTATGACGAAGTATATAATAATGTAGTCGAAAGAGATTATATTGATACTCACAGAGAAAACTCCCCATTAGTAAAAGCGGTTGATGCCATTGAAATTGACAATTCAAACATGACTAGAGAAGAGCAACTGTCCTTAGTTTTAGATTTGGTTCAAAAAGCAAATAGCTAAAAAACACTTCAAATAAAAAATATAAAAACTTTCAAAAGGTATCGTAAAAGTGTCTTTTAAGAGATTTTATGCACCTATTCTGGCAATCCGAACTTGTCCTTCACTAATCACTAGAGGAGCTTCCTTAGGTCACTCTCTCAATGATTTTAAGAAATAACCATAAATTCTCAGGTTACCACTACGGTCTGGGGCGTTATCTACAAGCTCTATCCAAATTACACTCCTAATTAACGTATTAAACTTTTAAAATCATCATATAGAAAGTATTCTGTTCCAATACCTATAGTCAATACATTGTTAGCAATAGCCTTACCTAATTCATCCACTTTAATACCACGATATTTACGAGCTTTCCCTTGAAAAATAAAGTCTAATTTTGGCCACACTTTTAAAACAATAGCATGAAAAACCCCATATCAGTAGTGGTATCCTTGTGGTAACATAAATGCCAGCAGCCACAAGATATAACGGATGGCAGGAGCGATCTTCCTAAATGCACCAAATGTTGTGGGCTTAAAAACGAAAAATGTACGGCTATTGCGAGCCAGTGTTGGATTGTGTATTTTTGGATGATTTTATAAAATAGTGAACTATGTACAATTTATTGAAAGGGAAAAGAGGAATTATTTTTGGAGCTTTGGATGAACATTCGATTGCCTGGAAAACGGCCGAACGCGTGCATGAGGAGGGTGGCATTTTTGTATTGACCAATGCACCTGCTTCGATACGTTTAGGCGAAATTGATGTTTTGGCACAAAAAACCAACTCGCAAGTTATTCCTGCTGATGCGACTTCAATTGAAGATTTAGAAAATCTAGTGGCGCAGTCAATGGCCATTTTGGGTGGTAAAATTGATTTTGTGTTGCATTCTATCGGGATGTCTGTGAATGTGCGCAAGGGGAATCATTATATCGATCAGAATTATGATTTTACGCAAAAAGGGTGGAATGTGTCTGCGGTTTCTTTTCATAAAGTGATGCAGGTTTTGTACAAAAAAGAGGCAATGAACGAGTGGGGAAGCATTGTGGCGTTATCGTATATGGCAGCGCAACGTGTGTTCCCTGATTACAATGATATGGCGGATAATAAGGCATTCTTAGAGTCGATTGCGCGTAGTTTTGGGTATTTCTTTGGTAGAGATAAGAACGTACGTGTAAACACGATTTCGCAATCGCCTACGGCTACTAGAGCGGGACAAGGGGTAAAAGGTTTTGATGAATTCATTTCCTTTGCTGAGAAAATGTCGCCTTTAGGAAACGCTTCGGCTTTGGATTGCGCGAATTATGCCTTGACACTTTTTTCGGATTTAACGAAGAAAGTTACACTTCAAAACTTATACAACGACGGCGGATTCTCGAATATGGGAGTGAGCCAAGAAATCATGCACATGTTTGAGGAGAAGTAAAGTCATGAGGTTTACCGCTAATTCGCAGATTTATTTATTTATTGGAATGCTAAGTTTTTGACTGTAAAATTAGCGCCAATTCCGCTCTAAGCGGTTACTTAATTTCGAATAAATTAATAAAAAATTGCGACCCGAGTGCCAGCGAATAGGCGGAGCAATTAGCGGTAAAAAAACGCGCGTACATTTTTAAAATAAATACTTATGAAAGCATCTTACCATAAATACATTCTCGATTTTAAAAGACCATCTGGAACTTCCAGAGGAGTGATGACGCAAAAAGAAACTTGGTTTATTGTTCTTGAAAAAGACGGTAAAAAAGGAATAGGAGAGTGCGGAATCTTAAGAGGTTTAAGTGCGGATGATCGTCCGGATTATGAAGAAAAATTACAATGGACCTGTGATAATATTCAGCTAGGTAAAGAGGCTTTGTGGGAAGCTTTGTTAGAGTTCCCGTCGATACAATTTGGTGTCGAAATGGCGTTCCGTTCTTTGAATAGTGTAGACCCTTTTTTGTTATTCCCGTCAGCCTTTACAAACGAAGGAAAACCGATCGTAATTAATGGTTTGGTTTGGATGGGTGATGCCGATTTTATGATGGACCAAATTAACGATAAAATTAAACAAGGGTTTACC
>NZ_JBAWDL010000132.1:0-56473 GCF_049590715.1 Flavobacterium sp. | reverse complement strand
CTATGATAAAAGCTAAAAAAAATAAATAAACAAAAAAATCCATTCATTAGGGAATGGATTTTTTTTTTAATCTCAGGCGAAACCGCTGTAAATCTTAATCTGTAACTTGAAATAAAAACTAAAAACTAAAAAATTAAAAGCAGCGATTCCTACCTGTATATCAATAACACTTCAAATATATAGACAATCCTAAAAACCATACTAAAATTTAAAATCTGATGCAAAAATACTTTTTTCAATCGATTTCGTAAAATATTTTTATACTTTTTTTTTATAAAAAAACCAGTTATGAAACACTAACTGGTTTTAATTGATTTCTAAAGAGTTAATTAAATAATGATCCGAATAATTTCTCCATTTTTATTTACCATCTCCAAACGAACACTTTGGTTCTCATCTTTATTGTTTAATAATCTAGAAACTGATTCAATATTAGTTGCTTTAATATTGTCAATACTCAAAATAATATTTCCTTTGAGTTCATCCATATATTGCATTAAATTTTCATTGTTTATTGATTTTATTTTGACACCATAATTTAATTTGAATTTTTTCTTATCAGCAACATCAATATTTTCCAATTCAATTCCTTTAAATTCAGTTGAGAAAAACTCATTTTTACTTAAAGTGACTTTTGTAATTTTATTGTTTCCATTTCTAAGAAAAGTAACTTCTACAGTATCATTAGGACGTTTTGTATTGATGTAACCTGAAAGATCAGCAAAAGTTGCAATTTTTTGATTGTCTAATTTAACAATAACATCGCCTTTTTGAAGCCCTGATTTTTCAGCACCCGAGTTCTTTGAAACCTTATTTACATAGAAACCTTCAGTCTCAGAAATCCCTAATTCTTTAGAAGCCAACGAATTTAATTCTCCTCCCTCTACTCCTAGAATTCCACGTTGCACGTTACCATACTCCATAATATCTTCAATAATTTTACGAGCAATATTAGAAGGAACTGCAAACGAATACCCCACATACGAACCTGTCATTGAAGAGATCATTGTATTAATTCCGATCAAATTCCCATTGGTATCAACCAAAGCACCTCCACTATTTCCTGGATTTACTGCGGCATCCGTTTGAATAAAGGATTGAATACCGTTATCTCCTAAATTTCTAGCCTTGGCTGAAACAATTCCTGCTGTAACAGTCGAAGTTAGATTATAAGGATTTCCCACAGCAAGTACCCATTCTCCAACTTTTACATTATCTGAATCACCAAAAGTTGTATACTGTAATTTTTCTTTTGCATCAATTTTCAACAACGCAATATCCATTTTAGAATCGGTTCCAATTAATTTTGCTGTATAAGATCTCTTATTATTCAACGTAATTTCAATTTCCGAAGCATCTTTGACAACATGATTATTAGTAACTATATACCCGTCCTCTGAAATAATAACACCAGATCCCGTGCCAATTTGCTCCTGTGATTGACCTCCTTTATAACCATAAAAATATTCCAACATTGGGTTTGAAACGGTTCTACGAGAAACATTTTTTACGTGAACTACGGTATGAATCGTTTTATCAGCTGCTTCGGTAAAATCTAATACATTGGACGAAAGTCCGACCTTTCTTGAATAGTTATCGGTTGCCAAAGTGGTTAGTGTTTTTTTTTCTAAAGAAAGAGGACTATTACTGTCAAATAACAATTTATATGCCCCCAAAGTAAGTACTCCACTCAAAAGAGATACTACAAAAAGCTGTGAAATATTTTTCATAATATTAAAGTTTGTTTTACGTTATTTGTATTGTAAAAATAATGCCAAAATCAATTATTAAAAAGGAGTTTAACGCTCTTTAACAGTGATTAACTTTTCATTAATAATTCGTATTTTTGCATGATTAAAATTTAAAAAAATGCAAATCCCTTTTTATAAATACCAAGGTACAGGAAATGACTTTGTAATGATAGACAATCGATTAGGTGTTTTTCCAAAAGAAAACACCAAACTAATTGCTCATTTATGCAACAGACGTTTTGGCATTGGTGGTGATGGATTAATTTTGTTAGAAAATGATTCTGAAACCGACTTCAAAATGGTTTATTATAATTCTGATGGAAACCAAAGTACTATGTGTGGAAATGGAGGAAGATGTTTAGTTGCTTTTGCTAAAAAAATAAATGTTATCGAAAACCAAACTACATTTAACGCTGTTGACGGTTTGCACCATGCCAGTGTGGGACATGACGAAATTGTTTCGCTACAGATGATTGATGTAAATAATATAAATATTGATTCAGAATATTCATTTTTAAACACTGGTTCTCCTCATCATGTTCAAATAGTAGATGATTTAGAAAACTATAATGTAAAAGATAATGGAGCCGCAATCCGCTACGGAACTTTATACGGTAAAGAAGGAAGTAATATCAATTTTGTCAAAAAAATAAATGATACTACTTTTTCATTACGCACCTACGAAAGAGGAGTTGAAGACGAAACATTAGCCTGTGGAACTGGAGCAACTGCTGCCGCTATTGTCATGAATGCAATTGGTGAAACAACAGCGACTTCAATCAATATGAATGTTGAAGGAGGAAAACTAATTGTTTCTTTTGACAAAAAAGACAATCAATACACAAATGTATTCCTAAAAGGACCAGCTGAATTTGTATTTGAAGGAACTATTGAAATATAAATCCATTTCTCTTAAAAAACTCTCAAAATGATAACCTTAAAAGGAAAAAACATCTACATCCGAGCATTAGAACCTAATGATTTAGAGTTCATTTATGCTATGGAAAACGATGAAAACATTTGGGAAGTAAGCAATACACAAACTCCATATAGCCGTTTTTTAATTCGTCAATATTTAGAAAATGCGAATCAAGATATTTACGAAGCGAAACAATTGCGATTAGCCATTTGTCAGGATGAAGATTTCCCAGCATTAGGACTTATTGATTTATTTGAATTTGATCCAAAAAACAATAGAGCAGGAATAGGTATTGTAATCCAAGGACTTAGCAATCGAAATCAAAAGATAGGTTCAGAAGCACTGGAACTCCTGATAAATTATTCTTTTGAACATTTGAATTTACATCAATTGTATGCAAATATTGGCGAAGAAAACAGTGCCAGTAAAGCACTTTTTACTAAATTTGGTTTCCAATGTGTGGGTATAAAAAAAGACTGGAATTTTATTCAAGGAAAATATAAAGATGAAGGAATTTACCAACTAATCAATCAACAATTTTAATAATAAGATTTTGAACTTAAAGAAAATAATTTCGACAGCAGCCATTGTTATCATCTCTGGATTAATCCTTTATGGGTTTATTATTATTAGACAAATTTTCTCTGAAAACACCAAATTCTCTGAAAATGAAGTTTATATACATATTCCTACTGATTCTAATTATGAAGCTGCAAAAGCAATTCTTACTCCTTATATCGAGAACATCGATCATTTTGAAATGGTCGCAAGCAAACGAAATTATCCTGAAAACGTAAAAGCAGGTCGTTTTTTGTTTACAAAAGGAATGAATAGTTACGAATTAGTTAAAGCATTGCGCTCAAATGTCCCTGTGAAATTAGCTTTCAATAATCAAGAACGATTAGAAAATTTTGCTGGACGTATCAGCTCTCAAATCGAAGCAGATAGTATTTCATTACTTAAAACCATCAAAGATTCCATTTTCATGAAAGAAAATGGTTTTAACGAAGAGAATGTTTTTGCAATGTTCATACCTAATACCTATGAATTCTACTGGAATACTTCGTCCATTAAGTTTAGAGACAAAATGATTAAAGAGTATCGTAATTTTTGGACAGACGAAAGAATCAACAAGGCAAAACTGCAAAACCTTACCCCTGTCGAAGCCACTATTCTAGCTTCTATAGTACATAAAGAATCTGTCAAAAAAGACGAACGACCTCGTATTGCTGGTGTATATTTGAATCGTTTGCGATTAGGAATGCCTCTTCAAGCAGACCCAACAGTGATTTATGCCATTAAAAAGAAATCAAATGATTTTGACCAAGTTATAAAAAGAGTTTTTTACAACGACTTAATAATGGCATCACCTTATAACACTTATGTAAATACAGGACTTCCTCCTGGCCCAATTGCCATGCCTGACATTACCGCAATGGATGCTGTATTAAATCCTGAAAAACATGATTATATCTTTTTCTGTGCTAGTGTAGAACGTTTTGGTTATCATGATTTTGGTGCTACTTTATCAGAACATAATAAAAATGCAAAAAAATATTCTGATTGGATCAACAGCCAAGGAGTAAAACGATAGGTTTGAACTGGAAAAAAATACCATTACACCTTTTCTTTTTTGGAATCATGAGTACGATCTCTTTTTCACAAAATAGAATAGATTCTTTTTTAAAACCCTCTGACACGCTAAACTTCAATAGAAAAAAAACAATTATACTTACTGAAACCATAATTGGCACAGCTACTTTGATTGGACTGAATCAATTGTGGTATGCGGATTATCCTCGTTCTAAATTTCATTTTATAAACGACAATTCCGAGTGGTTGCAAATGGACAAATTGGGACATAGTTACTCTTCCTATCATTTAGGGCGATTTGGTGCCGAATTACTGCAATGGAGTGGCGCTAGTAAAAAGGACCAACTCCTTTATGGGGCAGGATTAGGATTTACATTTCAAACAGCAATTGAAGTTCTCGATGGCTTTTCATCCCAATGGGGAGCTTCTGTTGGTGATATTATAGCTAATGCTTCAGGAACGGCGCTATATGTAAGTCAAGAATTACTCTGGAATGAACAGCGCATTATTCCAAAATTCTCATTTCAACAGTCCATTTATCCCTCACAACGACCTAACGTTTTAGGAAGTACTTTAACCCAACAAATTTTAAAAGATTACAACGGTCAAACCTATTGGCTTTCCTTCAATATAAAATCCTTCGCTAAAGACACTAAAATTCCAAAATGGATCAACCTTGCTTTAGGTTACGGAGCCGATGGAATGATTTCAGGCAACGGAGAAATACCTAAAAATTACACCGGCTTTCAAACCACAAAAAAAAGACAATTTTACCTCAGCTTAGACGTTGACCTAACGAAAATCGATACAAAATCCCATATTTTAAAAACTTTTTTTAGTATTTTCAACACTTTAAAAATTCCTTCACCATCAATAGAATTCACAGCTAACGAGAGAGTTAGAGTGCACCCAATCCTTTTTTAACATAGTTTAACAGCTTGATTTTCAGTTTTATAAAAATTGTTGTATATTTGCATGCAGAAATTTCAGAAGGGGACAGCGTTCTGAAGAAAAACAATTTATGAGAAAGAAGTGGTATTTTTATACAAGTTTAGCGATTATTATAGCTTTTTTAAGCGCCGGTTTTAAACCCCTTAAAATTGATACTAATCATTGGTTTATAATAAAAAACCCTGATGGATCGCAGTACTTATATCCATCACAAGAACAAGAAGATTACACTAATTTGAATATCCCTTTTACTGGAAATTTATTTATTGGTTTCAAAGAAGCAATCGGCTTCAAAGAATCACAAGGAAAATACAAAAAAATTAATTCATTAGGTTATTTAGGGAAATACCAGTTTGGTGTTGAAACGCTAAAAACAATTGGAATTAAAGACAGCCTATCCTTTTTGAAAAGTCCAAAAATGCAGGAAAAGGCATTTGTGGCACTTTTAGCAAAAAACAAATGGCTTTTGCGTGACATTATTGAAAAATATGATGGTAAAGTAGTTGCTGGAATTCAAGTAACTGAATCTGGTATTTTGGCCGCTGCTCATTTAGGTGGCGCAGGTTCTGTAAAAAAATTCTTTAGCAGTAATGGTAAACGATTTTTAAAAGATGCATATGGTACTTCCGTAAGAAGTTACATGAAAGCTTTTGGTGGATACGATACTTCATTTATTGTTGCTAATAATAATGCCGTAGTTACTATGAACTAATAATTAACCCGTTGGGTGAAATTAAATTGATAGTTAATTTTAACCTATTGTCACATTGAGCTTGTCTAAATGCATCTTATATGAGTCTTCGACAAGCTCAGACTGACATTTTGGGTATAAACAACTTCAGATTTAAATTAGAATTGCCTTTTTTAAGTGAATCTTATTAATTTCACCCAACGGCTTAATAATTATTGTTTTCCTTTAATAGACTTTGTAAGATTGTCGAAGCGGCATCACTAATTTTAGTTCCTGGTCCAAATATAAAATGGACTCCCTCATCAAACAAAAATTGATAATCTTGCGTTGGAATCACACCTCCTACAACGATCATAATATCATCACGTTGGCAATGTTCTAGTTCGGCAATCACTTGGGGAACTAATGTTTTATGCGCCCCAGCCAATGAAGAAATACCTAAAACATGGATATCATGCTCCACAGCCTGTTTCACAATCTCTACAGGAGTTTGAAACAATGGACTGATTGTAACGTCAAAACCAACATCAGCGTAGCTGGTAGCCACTACCCTAGCGCCACGATCATGACCGTCTTGTCCCATTTTAGCAATTAAAATCCGTGGTTGAATTCCTTTTTCGTTCGCAAAATCATTTGCTAATTGTTTCGCTTTTTCAAATTCAACATCCTTTTTTATAGCTTTATCATACACGCCGCTGAAGGATTTTATCTGTGCTATATAACGACCGTAAACTGTTTCAAGAGCAGTACTAATTTCGCCCAGGGTAGCTCGATTTCTTGCTGCTTCAATCGAAATTTCTAATAGATTTCCTTCGCCAGTTTGTGCACAATGAACCAACTTATCCAATGATAATTTTACTAAATCAGAATTTCTTCTTGATTTAATTTCAGTTAGACTTTCTAATTGTTGATTCCGCACCTTCTCGTTGTCCACATCTAATATTTCTAGTCGCTCTTCTTTTTGTAAACGGTATTTATTAACGCCTATAATCGTATCTTGTTCACTATCAATTCGGGCTTGTTTCCGTGCGGCTGCTTCTTGAATCCGTTGTTTCGGAATTCCAGTTTCAATGGCTTTTGTCATTCCTCCCAAAGCCTCAACTTCTTCAATCAATTGCCAAGCTTTTTCAACAATGGAATTCGTCAAACTTTCAACATAATAACTACCACCCCAAGGATCAACGGTTTTGGTTATTTTAGTTTCTTCTCTTAAATACAATTGTGTATTTCGAGCAATTCGAGCCGAAAAATTAGTAGGCAAAGCGATTGCTTCGTCTAAGGCATTCGTATGCAACGATTGTGTCCCACCAAAAACGGCCGCAGTTGCTTCAATACAAGTCCGAGTTACATTATTAAAAGGATCTTGCTCTGTCAAACTCCAACCACTGGTTTGGCAATGTGTTTTCAAAACCAATGATTTTGGATTTTGAGGATTAAATTGCTTCATTAATTTGGCCCACAACATTCGAGCGGCACGAAGTTTTGCAATTTCCATAAAATGATTCATTCCAATTGCCCAAAAGAAAGACAAATTAGGAGCAAAGTCATCGATTTTCATTCCCGTTACTAATCCTGTGCGAATGTATTCTAATCCATCAGCGAGTGTATAAGCCAACTCCAGATCAGCAGTAGCACCCGCTTCATGCATGTGATAGCCCGAAATCGAAATCGAATGAAACTTCGGCATTTTGTTATGGATATATTCAAAAATATCCGAAACAATCTTCATCGATGCCTTAGGTGGATAGATATAGGTATTTCGAACCATAAACTCTTTCAAAATATCGTTTTGAATCGTACCTAATAATTGTTCGGGAGCAATTCCTTGTTCCTCAGCAGCGACAATATAAAAAGCCATAATAGGTAAAACAGCGCCATTCATAGTCATAGAAACCGAAATATCACTGAGCGTAATACCATCAAACAATCGTTTCATATCCTCAACGGTATCAATAGCTACTCCTGCTTTCCCCACATCTCCCACTACTCGTTCGTGATCTGAATCATAACCTCTGTGTGTAGGTAAATCAAAAGCAATTGAAAGTCCTTTTTGGCCGGCAGCTAGATTTTTTTTGTAAAAAGCATTACTTTCTTCTGCTGTTGAAAATCCAGCATATTGGCGAATAGTCCAAGGCCTAGTTAAATACATTGTTGCATAAGGACCACGTAAATACGGCGGAAAACCCGCAGCAAAATCCAAATGTTCTAAATCCTCAACATCTTTTTCAAAATAAGTAGATCGCACAGCAATCCCTTCTGGAGTAGTAAAAATACTTTCTGGTCTATCTGATTTAGATTTACCAATATATTTGCGGATTGTGATATTTTGAATATTTTTTCTTTTCATGTATATATGGAATAACCTCCGATAACCAAAGATAATAGTTTTTAAAAACTGTAATGGAATATTATTCTTTTTTGATTAAAATAAAACATTACTCTTCATAAAAATCAAAAAAAACATTAAACAAGAACTAAAAATTACAATAATGTAACAAGTCAACGATTATCATCAATATTACGCTAAATAGAAAAATAAAAAGTATTAGATTCAATTAATAAATAGACTCTCGGTCTAAATTAGTGGAAAGTTAAAATATAGTTTAATTTGAAATCCTGAAATTAGACGTATTAGGAATTTTGTTATGAGTTAAGTCTCAGTAGGTTTTAAAAAAGATAGATATTGAACATCCCACACAAGTGATTGATGTTTTTATTGAATATGAAAAAAGCTTAAAATTTAATTGTCCTCATTGTGATGAGTTATCTAAAATTTATGATGGTAGTTCTATATACATTGTATTATGACTAGTCATATAATTTGTGAAGCAACCAATGGTTTTATTTTTACTTTTTTATGCAGAAAACAATTCCACAAAAAAACTTCCCTCAAATTAGAAATCTTGGATAATTTATAAGAACTTTGCAAACTTTTTTAGGTGAAAGCCAAATATGCTAAAGTTTTAGAAATTAACAAATTACCATCCTTAAAATAGATGAAGAAAAAAATAGAGATACTAGCTCCTGCCAAAGATTTGATTCATGGAATGGCAGCCATCAACGCAGGTGCCGATGCAGTTTATGTAGGCGCTCCCAAATTTGGAGCTCGTTCCAATGCTACCAATTCCATCGAAGATGTAGCTGCTTTGGTTCAATATGCACACTTATTCCATGCCCAAGTTTTTGTGGTTATCAACACCATCCTTTACGACAACGAACTGGAAACCTGTCGTCAAATGATTTGGAAACTGTACGATATTGGGGTCGATGCTTTAATCGTTCAGGATATGTCCGTGATGGAAATGGACTTACCCCCTATCGTGTTACATGCCAGTACACAAGCCAACAACCGCGATCCTCACAAAATTAAATTCCTAAAAGAGGCGGGAATGAGACGTGTGGTTCTCGCACGTGAATTAAACTTACACCAAATTAAAGAAATTGCCGACACAGCAAATGTTGAATTGGAATTCTTCGTTACCGGTGCGTTATGTGTTTCTTTCAGCGGAAACTGTTATATGAGTGTGGCCAATGGGGAACGTTCGGCTAATCGTGGGTCTTGTGCCCAAAACTGTCGTTTACCATACAATTTGATTGATGGAAACGGAGACACTTTAATCAAAAATTCACATTTGCTTTCGATAAAAGATTTAGATGTTTCGGATCAACTCCCAAGTTTGATTGAAGCAGGGGTTTGCTCCTTTAAAATTGAAGGTCGTTTAAAAGATGTGGTCTATGTGAAAAATAATGTGTCTTATTTACGTCAAAAATTAGATCATTTCCTTGAAAACGAAGGAAGCGCTAAATATGCCAAAGCTTCTTCGGGTAAATGTACGTATACCTTTGATTCTGCTTTAAATAAAAGTTTCAACCGAGGTTATACGGATTATTTTGTAAACGAAAGATACCAATCTATCGGTTCTTGGGAAAGTCCAAAATCCAAAGGACAATACATTGGTAAACTGATTAAAACCACCGCTAATGCTTACGAAATTGAAAACGGTCATTTGCTAAACAATGGCGATGGACTTTGTTTTATCAACGAAAATAACGAAGCCGAAGGAATCTATGTAAACAAAGTCGAAAATGGATTGGTTTATCCAAATGTGCTCAAAGAAATCAAACCAGATACGTTTATTTACCGTAACAATGATGCCGCTTTCATTAAAATTGTAGAGCGCGAAGACAGTGCCGTGCGTAAAATAAGCACGACCTTATTATTGACCGAAAATGAAAATGGTTTTGAATTAATCGCTACCGATGAAGATGGTTATATAAGTATCGTTACTTTGGTTCACCCAAAAGAACAAACTAAAAACAACGAATCCATCGCTGAGAATTTCAAAATTAATTTGGCTAAAACAGGATTTACCCCTTATACGGCTGATGAAATTACCGTGATGTTTTCTGAAAATTGGTTTTTACCGATTTCTAAAATTAATGAAATGCGTAGAACGGTTTACGAACAATTATCTGAAATTCGTTTGGCTAATTACAAACGTGAGGAACACCAATTGGTTAAAACCTCACATCCGTATCCAGAAAGCAAATTAGATTTCATGTACAACGTATCAAATAAAATGGCTCGTAAATTCTATGAACGTCACGGCGTTACTGAAATTGAAAAAGCGTTTGAATTGCAATGGGATCCAGGAAAATCACGTGTGATGACGACCAAATATTGCATCAAATACGAATTAGAAAGATGTCCGAAATACCATCGTGAAAACATGGACAAAAAAGTAAAAGAACCATTAGTTCTAAAACAAGGTGAATTAGAATACAAACTCAAATTCAATTGCAAACCTTGTGAGATGGAAATTTGGGAAAAAGATGCCGAATTTGAAATCGAAGAGGATCATTTTCATTAATACACCAACCGATACTCCACAGTATCGGTTTTTTTATGACCGCAAATTCTCAAATTTATTTTTTAAGTTAGTAACCTAGAGCGACTCCTTTTACCTAAATTTGAAATGCGCAACCTAATCAAACAAATATGACTTTAATTCTAGACAGTTTATCAAAACACATACATCTGACGCCTCAAGAGCAAGAACTTTTTTTGTCTAAAGTAGAAAGCAAAAAACTCAAAGCCAAAACCATCCTGCAACAAAGTGGCACGATTTGCAAAGATTCTTACTTTGTGAATTCTGGGATTTTACGCAGTTTTAACATCAATGATAATATTGTCGAACATATTATGAGTTTTGCTTGTTCGGGTTGGTGGATTAGTGATATGTATAGTTTGCTTTCTGGAAAATCAGGAAACTTATTTATCGAAGTTCTTGAGGATGCCGAAATATTGGTGCTTTCGAAAGAAAACCAAGAAATTTTATATCATGAAATTCCAAAACTCGAGCGCTTCTTTAGAATATTAATCGAAAATTCTTTAGTTGCCAATCAAGAACGTCTAATGGATAATTTAAGTTTATCCGCCGAAGAACGTTATGAAAAATTTCAAGTCAAATACCAAGACTTACAATACAGAATTCCTCAAAAACAAATTGCTTCATTTATTGGAGTCACTCCTGAATTTTTTAGTAAAATGAAATCTCGAATATTAAAAAATAGCTAATCTATTATTTTTACTTTGCATCTCTTTACCCTCAACTCCTTTTCCTTATTATAAATTAAGTACTACGTAAACATACGTCGTAAATTTACATAACAATAATCACTACATTCAAAGTTATAGCAGATACAACTTTAGTTTTATAAATTATTGCAATGCCGATAGAAATGAGTTTGGCTTATTACACGTACTCAACGATGAAACTATTGCAGTTAGAATGTTCTATTGACTACGTCGACACAATAACATAAAATCGTAACTATTCCTTTTCAAGGAATTTTGTTTCTAATGCAGGTAAAGAATAAGTTTGAAGCCTTAAAATATTTGATTGTTTATGAATATAAGTTTGATAAAATCTTAGAAAAACAGAATTAGAACATCAAGAAACCGTGTGTATCAATTCGGCTCTACAGTAAGTTTACCATTACGTACAAGAATTAAAAATTATAGATAACTTGGTCGAAGTACACTGTAACACTTGACATACAACTACATCAAGAACTCGATTTTAAATAATTAAAACTGCCTTAAACTATTAAAATTTTTAATGATGATTCTTATAATATTTATGAATACCAAATTAAAAAAGTAAGCTAAAAATAGCTGCTTTTAAGTCCTCTTTAAAATATTCTTATCTAGATTTTAAAAATTTAATACCTATAAAAAGGCCGATATATTAGAAACCTCTTTAAACTAATTATTTATTAAATAATTATAAAATGAAAAAAAATTATTCCTCAGAAACTATTGGTTTTTGTACTTCCATAGTAACATGCAAAAGAACTGCCATTCCTTTATCATTAACCATAGTCATATTTAAGGCATCCAACAAAGCCAATCTACTAGAAGTCAAACCACTAAACATGTTGTGAGATATATTCATTTCTTTCAGATGTTTTAATTTCTCTAATTCAAATGGTATTTGTCCATCAAATTTATTATCAAATAAACTTAAATTTTCTAAGTTAGCTAGTTCCGAAATTTTTGGACTCAATTTACCTACAAAACTATTACTATTTAAAAGCAATGTTTTTAATGATGTCATTTCATAAAGAGACGTTGGAATTTCTCCTTTAAGTTGATTATTGAAAACGGAAAGAACTTGTAATTTTTCTAAGTCCCCTATTTGATTTGGCAATTCACCAACCAAAGTATTCATATACAATATAACTTCTTTTAAATTATTCAATACACAAATTGAAGTAGGTATACTGCCTTTAAATTTATTGAATGAAAGATCTAGGATATATAAGTTTTTTAGTCTCCCTATATCATTAGGAATAGAGCCTGATAATTGATTTTTATGTAAAACTAATTCTTGTAAATCTACAAGATTAACAATTTCAGCAGGTAATTCACCAACTAAATTGTTATCACTTAAATCAATAGAAACCACTTTATTACCATCTAATTTGACACCATACCAAGTATCTACAGAAGCATTAAGATTCCATTTTGAAGTCCAATTATCCCCATTGGTTTGATGGTATAATTTTATCAATACTGCTTTATCAGATGAGGAAACTTCTGCTAACATCACTAAAGAAGTTAAAACAGTAAATACAAAAGTGAATATATTTTTCATAGCCCAATAAATTAATACTATAAATATAGTTCAAAATAACGATTACACACAAAAAAAAACGATTAAGTACACATAAAAATAATATTAAAGAAGATTTTACTTATAAATAAAACAACTATTAATATCAAAAAAAGAATTATATTTGAATAACAAATCTTAAAGTATTAATATGGAAATTAATTTTTTAGTTCTTTTAGTCGCAGCCACTTCAACTTTAGTAGTTGGCTTTATTTGGTATAATCCAAAGGTTTTTGGATCTATTTGGATGAGAGAATCTGGAATGACAGAAGAAAAAATGAAGGGCACTAACATGGCGCTTATCTTTGGTATGTCAATCTTTTATGCGCTCTTAATCTCATTAGTTTTACAAATGCTAACTATCCATCAATGGGGAGCGGTTAGTATGGTAGGTGGAGATCCAAGTATAGCTAAACCATCTTATGACGCTTTTATGACTGATTATGGCACTAATTTTCGCACCTTTAAACATGGTGCTTTTCACGGATTACTCACAGGAATCTTCATGGCTATTCCTATAATTGGAACCACAGCTCTCTATGAAAGAAGAAGCTGGAAATATGTATTAATTTCTGGAGGATACTGGGTAGTAAGCTTCATGCTTATGGGAGGCATTATTTGTGCATGGTCATAAACAAATAATAACTCGTCTTAAAATGAGACGAGTTATTGTTCTAAAAGCTTTTCTATTTCTTTGGCCATATTAAAATCTTTATCCGTTACACCATTGGCATCATGAGTAAACAACCTAATATTTACTTTATTATACACATTAAATAATTCAGGATGATGATTGACTTTTTCAGCCAAAATTCCTATTTGCACGATAAAACCTAATGCTTGATTGAAATTTTTAAACATAAATTTCTTTTCAATTCCGTTACTATTAAATTCCCAGTCTAATAAATTAATTAATAACGGTTGCGCTGTATGCTGGTCATAAGTATTCATAGTAATATTTTTATTTCTATAAAATTAGTTAAATTTTAATCAATAAGACTGCCATTTGAGTTTAAATAGTAATTTTGGTTTCTAAATAAATCCTGCCCTTGAAAGATATTTTTTCTTTTCGAATCTATTCCTCAACAAACGATCTCCCTCTTGAATGGGATAATTTGACCTCAAAGAACATCTTTCTTACCAAAGAATATTTAAGTATACTCGAAAAAGCCGCGCCTACAAATATGGTTTGTCATTTTATTGGAATATTCAAAGGAGAAGAATTAGTCGGCACCTCTTTATCCCAATACATCAATTTAAGTAAAGTAAATTCATTAGGAGATCGTGATCAATGCTTTAAGACCCTGATCAAAAATTTCTTATTCAAAAAATTAATTTCCAATGTTCTTATTATTGGAAACAATATGCTCACTGGTCAAAATTGTTATTGTTTTAGCAGTGCTATATCCGAAAAAGAAGGTCTCATACAACTAAATAATGCAGTTAAAGAATTGACTATTCAATTTAAAAAACAAAACATAAAGATACATCTTACCGTTTTTAAAGATTTCTTAGTTACTGATTGCAATACATTTAAAATTCCTGAATTTAAAAGATATTATCATTTCAATACACAACCCAATATGATTTTTAACATCAAAGAGTCATGGCATTCTATTGATGACTATATAAGCAATTTGAACAAAAAATACAGAGATCAATACAAAAGAGCCCGAAAAAAATCGGAAAGTATTGAAAAAAGAAAATTATCTCTTACTGAAATCTCGGAATACCATTCTGAAATTAATGAACTGTATTTAAATGTTGCTAAAAATGCCCCTTTCAATACTTTTTATTTGTGTGAGAAGCATTTTGAAGTTTTTAAACAAAAACTTCATGATAACTTTCTTTTTTACGGCTATTTTTTTGACGGCAAACTTATTGGATTCAATACTTTAATTAAAAATGGCGAAGACATCGATACTTATTTTTTAGGCTATGATGACAAACATCAAAGAGACAAAATGTTATATCTTAATATGCTTTATGACATGATTTCATTTTCTATTAAGAAAAAGTTCAAACGTATTATTTTTGCAAGAACAGCATTAGAGATCAAGAGTTCTGTTGGCGCTATCCCTATAGAAATGAATGGTTTAATTTGCCATGAGAATTATTTTTTAAATTTATTAATGGCTAAAAGCTTTACCTATTTTGAACCTAAAACAGAATGGAAACAACGAAATCCATTTAATAATATATAAAATTAAGGCACAGCCACTTTCATTTTTTCTGAATAAATTGAAACAGATAATTCATTCTCTCTCCCTATATATTCTCCATCAATTTGAAAACCTACAGGGAAATTGGTTTTTATTGTTGCAGCATTCGTTGATATGATTTGAATGTCCTTATGTACTAAAGGCAAGTTTCCTATAATAATTTTGCTAAGCACCCCTAGGCTTATTTTCTTCAAAACCACCAATTCAAATTTACCATCATTTAATGTCCCTAATGGATTAATTACTACTCCTGTTCCATATTTTTGAGCATTAGCAATAACAATCATTCTGGCTTCTGTTTCAATTCTAGTACTTGATGTTTCAATTGTTACACGAAAAGGTTTAGGCGTTTTAACAAATGTTTTTAAGGCTTGCACAAAATACCCCCACTTACCATGATTTTTACTTTTTTTATAATTTTTAATTAGTTCTGCATTTAATCCAATGTCGCTCAAGTGTAAACTTTTTCTACCATTAATAACCACCATATCAATTTCGAGATAATCGTGATGAAAAGCAATCTCTAAGTTTTCTTCTATTGTTTTTAATAAATCTAATTCGACCGCTAAACCATTCGCAGAACCTGCGGGTAATATTCCTAAAATTACATCCTTAGTTGCTACAGCATCAGCAACTAATTTAATAGTACCATCACCACCAGCAATAATAATGCGTTCCGGTTTAAATCCTGAATACAATTCACGTATTTTTTCAAGGTCATCTATACCTGTAGTTTTATAGAGAACTAAATTAATTTCTTTATTCGAAACAAAATTCTTAGCAGCCCTTACATAATCTGCTTTACCTAATCCACCTGATACAGGATTAACAATCAATAGAATATTCTTTTTCATCATTTTATTTCAATTATTGCTTAAAATTAACTAATTTTCATTGTACTTCAAAAAAGTAACATCTTTATGAAACCTATACTAAAACTATACCGAGGTTACGCTAATGAGCAAGAATTAATTGTCATGGGACACGTTTTTAAACCTACTAATAGAAAGGATTATGATTTTCTATCTAAAAAATTTAAAAATGCCAAAGCAACCATCAATATGTTTCGAATTAAAACACATGCTAATGCAGATGTTTTTCTTTTGCACAATAACACAAAAATACATACAAAAACACTTGACGACGGTTATTTTAAATTTTGTATTCCATTGGTGCAAAAAGATCATGGCTGGATTGAATATGAAGTTAGCATTGTGTACAAGGATAAAACTATTATAAGTAAAGAAAGTTATAATCGGCCTAAAGAAGGGGATTTAGGAATAATATCAGATATTGACGACACCTTCCTCGTATCTTATACGGAGAACCCTCTCAAAAAAATCTATCATTTATTATTTAAAAATGTAACGAAGCGGAAAATATTTGAAGATGTTGTTCACCATTACCAAGCTTTAAGCCTTGCTGGGAGAAAAAACCCTAACGAATACAATACCTTTTTTTATGTTTCTAGTAGCGAATGGAACTTGTATCGATTTATTGTCAAATTTACCGAGATTCACCAATTACCCAAAGCTGTTCTATTACTAAAAGACATTAAAACCAGTATTGGGAGTTTTTTTTGGACTGGAAGAGGAAAAAAACACAATCATAAATTTGAAAAAATAAAACATGTTCTCGAATTTTATCCTAATCTAAAATATGTTTTATTAGGCGATGATACTCAAGAAGATGCCTACTTATATGAGGCAATTTGCAAAATATTCCCGCTTAGTATTAAAGCGGTATACATTCGTCAGACTGGAGGTTCTAAAGAGTCTGTAACTAAAATTTTAAACAATATTAGCAGTCTAAACGTTGAAGTATGCTATTTTAAAGATAGTTCTGAAGCCATTGAACACTCTAAAGCCATTGGTTTAATTGATTAAAAAAACGTTTTATATAAAAGGAATAGCCCAGATAGTAGTGAAAATCCTTTTATAAAAAACACTGTTTTTTTGTACTGCTGGCAGAGCGACCAGAGGAAGCTCCTGCCAGTAGTTTACAAAAAATGTGTTTTGAGTAAAAGATTGTAACGGAAAGCTGGATTAGCTACAAATTATCAATCTCTTCTTGAACCATTTCCCAATCTAATAACAATTGGTCTAAATCAGCTTTTTTCTTATTGTATGCTTTAAAAAAGGCCGCATCTTCGATATGTTTGTCGTAGTTAGATTCAAGCATTTTATCATTATTTTGAATATCTTTTTCTAATTGCTTGATTTGACTTTCAATTTTGCTCAACTTATTATTTAAACCTTTTGCTTTTTTTTGATCTTCGTATGAGGCTTTATTACTTTCTTTAGGAGCTGCGGCTTTTTGAAGGTCTTTTTTCTCAACTTCACGCATATTTTCAAGGTTACGTTGTTCTAAAAAGTAATTAATATCACCCAAATATTCTTTGATTTTCTGATCTTTGAATTCGTAAACAAGGTTTGACATTCCTTGCAAGAAATCTCTATCGTGCGATACCAGTAATAAAGTTCCTCCAAATTTTTGCAAGGCTGCTTTCAATACATTTTTGGATTTGATATCCAAGTGATTCGTAGGCTCATCCATCAATAAAACGTTGATAGGTTGCAACAATAATTTACAAAGCGCTAGACGGTTACGTTCCCCTCCTGAAAGGACTTTTACCTTTTTCTCTACATCATCACCACGAAATAGGAAAGACCCTAACATATCACGAACTTTCATACGGTTAGTGTCAGCAGCAGCATCTTCCATAGTTTGAAGAAGTGTAATTTCGCCATCTAGATATTCCGCTTGATTTTGAGCAAAATATCCTAATTGTACATTATGTCCTAATTTGATATTTCCTTGGTAATCAAATTCATCAACAATGGCTTTGATAAAAGTAGATTTACCTTGACCATTTTGACCAACAAAAGCAATTTTACTTCCTCTTTCTACTAATAAATTGATATCTTTAAGAATCGTTTTATCACCATAACTTTTGGTTACATTTTCAGCTTCGACAACTACTCTACCAGGTTCCTTGGAAACAGGAAAAGAGATATTCATTACTGAATTGTCATCTTCGTCAACTTCAATACGTTCTACTTTATCTAATTTCTTAATTAAAGACTGCGCCATAGAAGCTTTGGAAGCTTTGGCACGGAATTTTTCAATTAACTTCTCCGTTTCTTCAATTTTCTTAGCTTGATTTTTTTGTGTCGCCAATTGTTTCTCACGTATTTCATGACGTAATTCTAAGTATTGCGAATACGGTTTGTTGAAATCGTATGCTTTACCTAAAGAAATCTCAATGGTTCTATTTGTCACATTATCCAAAAACATCTTATCGTGTGATACAATCACCACAACACCAGGGTAATTTCGTAAGAAGCTTTCTAACCAAATGATACTCTCAATATCCAAGTGATTGGTAGGCTCATCGAGAAGTAACACATCATTAGCTTGCAAAAGTAATTTAGCTAATTCAATTCGCATTCTCCACCCCCCCGAAAAAGTTTCAGTTTGGTTATTAAAAACATCTCTTTTAAAACCTAAACCAAGCAGAATTTTTTCAGTATCTCCTACATAGTTATACCCGCCTAGAAGATCAAAACGGTGGGTGTAATCCGATAAATCTTCTATAATTTTAGAATATTCTTCACTTTCATAATCAGTACGAGTGACCAATTGATGATTAATTTCTTCTAATTTTTTTTCAACAATTTTGATTTCTGTAAAAGCTTCATAAGCTTCTTCAAGAACCGTTCTCCCTTGCTCAAAATCAATATCTTGACGAAGAAACCCCATACGAACATCTTTCTCTTGTGATATAACACCCGAATCTGGTTTAAAATCACCAGCCAACATTTTTAGCATCGTTGATTTACCAGCACCATTCTTTCCTACAAGACCTACTCTGTCTCCTGCCCCTAACCTAAATGTTACTTCTTCAAACAAATAAGTACCCCCAAACGAAACCGATAAATTGTGTATATTAAGCATTGTGTTTTTATTTAATGTTTTAAGCTCAATCTATATTTATTTCAAAAATCAAATCTAATTTAACTTAAACCCAATCATATTAATTGTAAATTTGTCTTATCATAAAAAAAGCCTAAAAACAAATTTTTTGCAAATGTTAAAAAAAGGATCCAAACTAAATAGCATTTTAACAGGAACTTGTCCGAAATGTCAAAATGAGAGCATGTATCTGGAAAAAAACCCATTACATTTAAGTTCCGTATTAAAAATGCACCAAGATTGTAGCCATTGTGGATTTCATTATCAAATTGAACCATCCTTCTTTTATGGGGCAATGTATGTCAGTTATGGACTCAATGTTGCCATTGGAATTGGAACATTTATTATTTCCAATGTTCTATTGAATACCACTATCAAAAATTCCTTTATAGCTATAATTGTAACTCTTATTTTAGCTGGACCTTTTGTTTTACGATGGTCAAGAAACATATACATCAACATGTTTGTTTCTTATGAAAAAGATGCAACAATAAAAAAATAATTTACCTATAGTTTTTTTTTTTGATTCGCTGGATATCAATCTCCTTATCCAATGGTATTCCGTTTTCAATAAAATCGAACAATGCTTCTGCCATTGATGGTCCAAGCATTACACCTCTTGTACCCAAACCATTTAGTAAATGTATATTTTTAAAATTGAAATGAGACCCTACTAATGGTCGTCTATCACGAACCGTTGGTCGGACACCTGCAAAGTGCTCTATAATTTCAAATTCGCAATTTAAAATTTCCTTTATTCTATCAATTAATTCATTTCTTCCTTCATCAGAAGGTAGATCTGTTTTGTCTTTCCAATTATAAGTTGCACCTACTTTGAACAAATCATTACCTAATGGTAAAATAAAAACACTAGTATTAATAATGACATCTAACTGAAGTTCTGGAGCTTTAATGATAAACAACTCACCTTTAGTTCCATCAAGTGGTAAATAATTAAAATAAGGATTAGCATTCATTCCAAACCCCTCAGCAAAAACAATATTTTTAACATCTAAATCCTTGTATTTAATATAATTTGTTTTAATTTCTAAAGCAGTATAATCAAAATTTTCATTTCGAAACCAATCATTGAGTTTAAGATATTCACGATAGTTTTCAAGCAAAATAGCTGTATCAACATATCCAGTACACAAAACCTCTCCATAATTATAAGGCGAATCAATTCCTAAATACTTTTTAGTAATTAAATTCAAAGATAAAAAAGGAGTTAAACCTGGTTTATCTGATGCAGAAAACCAATTATTTTGTTCTTCGATTGAAAAAAATTTTCTCAAAATAGGTTTCTTAAAATCAATTTGCATACCTAATTTGTATTCCAAGCGACTATAGAAAGAGACCATCAACTCTAATTGTTCTTTTGCTTTCCATACTTCGCTAAAACGTTTTAAGATAACAGGATTATAAAGACCACCAGCTATCTTAGAAGAACTTTGCGAATCATTATCAATTACGAAAATACTTTTATTATTAAACAACGCTACTTCAGAAAATGAAATACCAGCTAAACCAGAACCAACAATCAAATAATCAATCATATTTTATAGTTTTAAAATCAATTAGTTTACTAACAAAAAAAACTCTTACTAAACAGTAAGAGTTTTTTTGCTATAAATAATAGAAGAATTAGTAATTCCACATATCTGATTCAAAATCACGAATCTTTTCTTTTACCCTATCAGCCTCTATCAGCTGATTTAAAGCATTGTCTTGCATATATTCTTTTATCTCACGATCACCATAAACATTCTCTTCTTTATAAATAACGCTATTAAAACGTCTTGAATTTAAGATTTGATCAAATGAAACAGGCATTGAAGAATTCTTATCATTAAATGCCGTAGCTTCATGCAAGACATTTCTTGCGTCAGGGAAGAATACCCAAAACAATTCAATATAATCTTTTTCATCACTGTTCATTGTGTAAACATCAGGAGTAACTGGACAAATACCCAATAAACGATATTTCAATTCACTTTGACGTTTATCAAAATACCAAAACCCTTTTATTTTATATTGTGTTACATCTTGAGCAGTTAAATCAGAACGTAAGATATATTCATCAGAAACACTTTTTTTACCTGCATTAATTTGTTCTCTACCCGCATCAGTAGTGTCAATACGAGATAAAGAAGCTTCAATATCTTTAAATGACTTTTTGGTATTAAAATAACTATCAGCATAAACTTCAGTTATTTTTCCATTTTTAATACCATTTGTTAAAGCAGTGTAAAGCGATTTTCTATCTGAACCGATGTTTTCATCAATTGGAAAATACAAAGGAAAATTAATCTTTTCACTTAAATCGATGATTTCCCATACTGTTTTTCCCATCAAAATATCACGATCATGAACATAACCATAAGCTAACGGTTTATCGTTATCCGATATCAATTGAGCGGCTGTTTTTAAACCTATCTCCGCTGGAGTTTTTGCATTTAGCAAATTAGATTGTGCATAAGATGCTGCTCCCACTAAAAGAGAAAACATTATCATTAAAAAATTTCTTACATTCATCATAACATCATTAAGTAATATTAAATTCTTATAGAGAATTACTTATTTTATTGTATTTCAAAAATTACTGGTGCAGTTCTAGGTAATAAATAACTACCTGCTCCAACCAATTTTGTTTTAATTTCAGATATAGTAACTTGATCTCCTCTTCCAGCCTTAGATAATACTGATTTACATTGAGCATTCAATCTATCACCTTGAACAACTACAGTAGGTTGACCAGTAATTTTTAAATTAAATCCAACAACATTCAAGTCAACATCAAAATCAAAATCTTCTAGTTTAGCCCCAATAGTAGCTATTTCAAGATTAGACTTAGGTCCTTTTACAACACCTGTCTCCCCTCTAATAGTTCCTGTAGGACCTGGAATACCTTTAATTCTAAAAGTTTTCTTATCAGATACTCTTTCTCCATTTGGCAACGTACCTGTCACAACTATTGTTGCTTCAGAACCACCTTGAGGTGCCATATTATATTTCCCTTTACCTCCAGCTGAACTTAAACCTGGACCAGAAGCTGAAACTTTATCAGCTGAAATACCCGCAAAAGAAACAGAAATTGGATTGACAACCCCTCTATAAACTACATTCATTTTGTCAGCAGAAATCGTCGCTGAATTAGGTCTTGGTACAACTACATAATTCCCTTTAAATGGCAAATTAATAGTTTTTCCATCCTCTACAAATGTAAATTGACCACCAATAGATTGTTCTCCAATACCACCTGCACTTAAGCTAATTCTAGCTTGTCCAGTAGCTTTATCTAAAACAGCTCCAGTAACACTTTGAGGAACCGTATTTTCATCATACCTTCCTAAAACAACCTTACCTGTAACTGACTCACCTTGAAAATATGCATTTTTATCCAAAACAACTATTGCTTGATAATTACTATAAGAAGCAGCAGCAACAGCAGCTTTCCCTAACAAAGTATTAAAAACATCAGTTTCTACTTTTTGTACATCGTTTTGAATAGAAGACAATTTAGCAACTGAGGCTATAGCAGGAAATCCTTTATAGTGATAGTCTAAATATTTAATTTTGATTCCATCTTTGTTTGCTACATCTGACACGTCCAATTTCTTATTCAATTCATTTATAATAGATTGAAATTTTTTATCAGATCCTAAAATGTTTTTCACATCAGCTTTATATTTTTCAATAGTAGCAATTACCTCATTTCCTTTAGCAGAATAGCCGTCAGAACCAAAAAAAAGATTATCTAAAACCTCTCCTTTATCCATTTCCTCATAAGGACGTTTTCCTGTTTCTGGATCTACCTGAGTATGTTTAAGTACTTCCTTCTTTATAACATCAATATAATTATAAAAGTTTTTATTTACTGATTCTAATTTATGTGCTTTCTTTGAAGCTAATTCAAATTCACCTTTAGCTTCAGAGGCTTTTGCATCTAAAGCGGATAACATTTGTGCATTAGACACTAGTGCATTTGTATTTGTTTCTTCGAACTTTTCGTTCATTAATCCGAAACCTGATATTACTTCTTTTGAAACGTTTAATGCTAACATCGCGATGAAAACCAAATACATTAGGTTAATCATCTTCTGTCTAGGGGTTAGTTTTCCTCCTGCCATAATAGTTTTTTATAATTAGTTTAATTATTTTTTTAAATAGTTCGAAACTAATTATCCTTTATTATTCATTGCAGTAAGCATACCTCCGTAAACATTATTCAATGAAGACAAATTAGAAGTCAAAGACTGCATCTGATCTTTTAATTTTAAGTTATTTTCAGCAACCTCTTCATTAATTTGTGCATTTCTAGAAGCACTTTGTAGTTGCACTTTATACAAGCTATTCAACGACTCCATTTGAGAAGCAGCCAAAGTTAATTCATCACTATACTTTTTTGTTGAAGCAATTGAATCTACGGTTGGAGCAATTCCTTTTGCAGCAGATTCGAAATTCTTAATACTGTTTCCTAAACTTGCCATCAATTCACCATCAATCTTAGCATCTTTAAGCATTGAATCTAATTTTTGAGACAATAAACCTTGTGCTTCAGTAGGAGACTCTTCTTTAACCCTTACATCTTTCTTTGCTCCACTTTGACCATTAGCTAACTCTGGATAAACAAGAGTCCAGTCTAATTCATTATCCACTGGTTCGAAAGCGGAAAGAGCAAAAATTGCAGCTTCAACTAAAAGTCCAATTGTCAACATTCTATTTCCTGTCAAAGGACCTAGCTCAATGTGAGTAATTTTAAATAATGCTCCTACGATTACCACCGCAGCTCCCATACCATAAGCAAAATTCATTGCTTTTTTACTAAGTAATGCCATAAATCTGTTTTTTTTGTTAATTTTATATTAGGTTTAATTTGGTTAAATTTTGGGGATTTAATTATTAACTATCTATTTCTTCTAGCACTAGTTCCATTCCCAGTTGTTTGTAATCCCATGTAATCTTGAACTGTACGGAATCCGATATAACTTCTAGCTGAATCAGCATATTCATAATCTCTCGTACTAACTTGTAAAAAATAAGCAACATCTTTCCAAGATCCACCTCTAACAACCTTACGCTTATTAGACGAATCTAATACGTTTGGATTCATTGAAGAAACGTATTCATAAGCATTTGGATCATAAGAAGAATCTGTCCATTCTGATACATTTCCAGCCATATTATATAGGTTATATCCATTAGCCTCATACGACTTAGCTTCAACAGTATACAATGCTTGATCAGCAGCATAATCTCCTCTACTTGGTTTGAAATTAGCCAAGAAACAGCCTCTATCGCTCTTCGTATATGGACCTCCCCACGGGTAAGTTGCCGATTGTAATCCTCCTCTTGCTGAATACTCCCACTCAGCCTCAGTTGGCAATCTAAATGAATTAATTAAATCATGACCTTTAGATTTAGATTTAATGTAAGAATTTTTATTCAATGTTCTCCATGCACAAAAAGCTTTACACTGAGTCCACTTAACACCTACAACTGGATAATCTCCATATGCTTTATGCCAAAAATAATCATTATGCATAGGCTCATTATATGAGTATGAAAAATCTTTAATCCAAACAGTTGTATCAGGATAAATCTTAATCTCCTCTGTTTTTACAAAATCTTTTCTTTTCCCAACTTTAGCTTTAGCAGCAGCTTGAATATCCATCCATGAATAACGGAACTTTAATTTATCAACATCAATTGAACGTAATCCATTATATGATGCTTCAGCAGGTAAATACATAGAATCCATTACCTCAACATAATATTCATCTGGGTACTTCTTAGGATCTCTAATCAACTTAACTTTCTTATTTAATCTTCTCCCTGCATATGGATTATCATCTGTACCTACACTATAATAGTTATCGTACATATATTTATCATAAGCAGTCATTTTTTCAGGGTCAGAGTCATTAAAAGCGAAATCACCGATACTTCCAGCATCTTTTCCTTTACCGTCTCCAGCTTTCACACCTACTTCATCAGCAAGAATAGCTAAACGAACTCTCATTGTTGAATCTTTAACCCACTCAACAAATTGTCTGTACTCACTATTTGTTATTTCAGTTTCGTCCATATAAAACGACCTTACAGTAACTGTTTTAGTTGGTGCATCAAGAACACCAGCAACATCATCATCAGATTTACCCATAATAAATGACCCACCTGGAACTAAAGTCATTCCATAAGGTTTCTCTGGGTGCCATTTCGCCCCTTTTATCCCTACTAATTCTCCCTTATCACTTGACTTACCACAGCTAGCTAACAGTGTCAAAATTGCCATAAATGCAATGAAGTTCTTCATATAAAATTGATTATATATTCATTATTCTTTCAGTGTGTAAACCTATTTATTATTTTCTTAAAAAACAAATTTTTAGGCCAAACAACTTTTTTTTTTTTAAATTATAAAAATTACTTAGATAATTCTACGCTTATATAATGTTTTTGCGCTGTGCTTTCCACCACCTTTCAGGCAATTCCTGATTGCATGCACCTAAATATTCTTCATAAGAACAGGGTAATAACGTATTTCTTTTTAATTTATTACTTCCATTTGAAATAAAAGGAATTTCAATCCACCAACGTGCTGTTTTATCGCTCTTATAAAAAACCAAAACCTCCTCATCAAGAGGAACAATAAACTTGATATAATTCTCCCTACTACCAAAAGGATATTCATTAGAACGATAATGATACCCTTCAATAAAATACCAAATAATTTGAGCTATCAAAACAGCTTCTTGATTTGAATTATTATGATTAAACAACCCGAACATAGATACTTTATCACTAATCCCTGCATATCTTGACAAAGAACAAATTTCTTTACCATTAAAACCGTTAGGAGCAAAAGAAATAAAATTCCCTGAATCCGAAGATTTTATCGAATTCAAATCCAAACTAACAATATCAGCATCTCTAAAAACAGGTTCAGCCAAGGCAATATTACTTGACATTTCACCTAATCGATACCCATCAAAAAACAACTTTTCAATTAAATCAATTTCTTCCTGAGAATTATAATAGGTTTGGTATCCAATATTACAGTAATTAAAAAGGTTATTAGGCTCATCTACAATAATCTTAGTCAAATAAGACGAAGCCGAAATAGACTCTTCATCTTTACCAAAATCAAATTGATTATCAATAGAAACTAAATTAACCATTTGTTCTAATTCATCATAAGCTCTATACAAAGCATACGTTAAATCTTGAGAACCTCCAATAATTATTGGTATTACTTTATTTTTAATCAAAGTCGTCGCAACTTTTCGCAAAGCAAAATAGGTGTCTTCAATCGTATTGCCGGCAGCAATATCACCTAAATCAGCTATAGTAGCATCCCAATTACCTGGAAACATACTGTACAACTCTTTTCGAACAGGCAACAAATTAACATTAGCAATAGCTTTTTTATCTCCTCTATTATCTAAAACACCAATAACAGCTACAGCAACCTTATCAATATTAGGAAATTGATCTTTAGTATGAAAAACAACCTTACTTCCCAATTGCTGAAAAGATAGTTTTTGCATCCAATCTACAAAATCTCCTCCTAATGGCTGTAAAAACTCAAATTCCATCTTATTTCTTTTTTGGTGCTGGTTTTTTCGCTACTGTTTTCTTGGTAACTGCTTTTTTTGCAGGCGCTTTCTTAGCAGATGTCTTTTTTGCAGGAGTTTTAAGTGCAATCATTTCTTGAACTTCTTCAAGTGTTAATTTTGCAGCATCAATATCTTTCCCTAATTCTATTTTTATTTTTCCTTTGGTAATCACTGAGCGTCCCCATCTTGCTTTTTCAACCAAAATGCCTTCTTCATCCCAATTATGGATAACTTTATCAATGTTTTTTTGAATTTTATCTTCAATCAATGCTTCAATATCTCCTTGTGATAAATTATCAAAATCATATTTTTTATTCACATTGATAAACATACCATCCCATTTGATAAAAGGACCAAAACGTCCCGTTCCTTTTTGCACCCCTTCTCCTTTATAAGTGGCAATTGGTGCATCGGCTTTTATTTTTTCATCAATCAATTCTTGCGCTCTTTCTTTGGTTACTTCCAAAGGATCTTCACCTCTTGGCAATGAAATAAAAACACTTCCATGACGTACATAAGGGCCAAAACGACCATTACTTACCTCAACTTCTTCATCTTTATAAGTCCCCAATGCTTTTGGCAACAAAAACAAATTCAAAGCCTCTTCCAGAGTGATATTGCCAATGTTTTGCTCTTTCATCAAACTAGCAAATTTCTTCTCCTCATCTTCAGCATCGCCAATTTGAGCCATCGGTCCAAATTTCCCTAAACGAACAGACACTGGCTTCCCTGAAGCTGGATCAGTACCTAAAATACGCTCACCACTTTCTCTGTCAGCATTTGCTTCAACATCTTTTACAGTAGGATGAAATTGATCATAGAATTCTTTCATCATCACTGCCCATTCGATATTTCCTTCGGCAATTTCATCAAAATCTTGTTCTACTTTGGCAGTAAAATTATAATCTAATATATTTCCAAAATTCTTTACTAAGAAATCCGTAACAATTGTTCCAATATCCGTCGGTACTAATTTCCCTTTATCAGAACCTGTATTTTCTTTCAATAATTTTTCAGCTACTTTACTAGATTGCAAAGTCAACTGAGTATAATTTCGCTCACTTCCTTCTAAAGTTCCTTTTTCAACATAATTTCGATTGATTATAGTTGAAATCGTAGGCGCATAAGTAGATGGACGACCAATACCTAACTCTTCTAATTTCTTCACTAAAGAAGCCTCTGTATAACGGGCTGGCGGTCTTGAATAACGCTCTGTTGCGGTAATGAAATTATTCGCTAATTTTTCGTTTACTTTCATTGCTGGTAACATTCCTTCTTGCTCCTCTTCATCGTCGTCATGACCTTCCAAGTACACTTTCAAGAAACCTTCAAAAAGCAATACCTCACCAGAAGCTGTAAAGACTTCACTATGATTATTTGATTCAATTTTTACATTCGTACGCTCTAACTTAGCATCACTCATTTGAGAAGCCAATGTTCTTTTCCAAATCAAGTCATATAATCGCGCTTGATCTCTATCAATATTCACCGTATGACGGGACATATCCGTAGGACGAATCGCCTCGTGAGCTTCTTGTGCTCCTTTGCTTTTGTTTGTAAAAGTTCTTGGAAACGAAAATTCTTTTCCATAAGACTTAATGATTTCGGCTTGCGCTGCATCCATTGCCTCTTTTGATAAATTGACACTATCCGTTCTCATATAAGTTATCAATCCCGCCTCGTACAAACGTTGTGCTAATTGCATTGTGATTCCTACTGGCAAATACAACTTACGAGCAGCCTCTTGTTGTAAAGTTGAAGTTGTAAAAGGCGCAGTTGGTGTTTTCTTTGTTGGTTTTGTCTCTAAATCCGAAACCTTATAATTAGAACCTATGTTTTTATTTAAAAAATCCTCGGCTTCTTTTTTAGTATTGAAATTTTTAGGCAATTTAGCTTTGAACGATTTCCCTGCTTCATTAGTAAACTCAGCCACAACAGAATAAGACGCAACCGCTTTAAAATCTTGAATTTCCCGTTCTCTCTCTACAATCAAACGAACAGAAACAGATTGTACACGACCTGCCGAAAGTCCGCCTTTGATTTTTCTCCAAAGTACAGGTGACAATTCGTAACCTACTAATCTATCCAGAACACGACGGGCTTGTTGTGCATTTACTAAGTTATAATCAATTTCACGAGGATTTTCAATTGCTTTTAAGATAGCATTTTTAGTAATCTCATGAAAAACAATACGTTTCGTTTTTTTAGCATCTAGTTTTAATTCCTCTGCTAAGTGCCAAGATATCGCTTCTCCCTCGCGATCCTCATCACTAGCTAGCCAAACCATTTCAGCTTTCTTAGACAATCCTCTTAATTTAGTTACCAGTGCTTTCTTATCAGCAGAAACCTCATATTTTGGCTTAAAACCATTTTCTACATCTACTCCTATTTCTTTTGAAGGCAAGTCGGCAATATGCCCATAACTTGACTCTACTTGGTAATCACTTCCTAGAAATTTCTCGATTGTTTTCGCCTTTGCAGGGGACTCTACTATAACTAAATTCTTTGCCATTGCTCTATTTTTCTAAGGCAAAAGTAGAAGATTTTTTTAAATAGAAAGGGTTTTGATTTTATTTTTGACTTATTTAAAATTATTAAATCGCAAAACAACGCAACTAATCAAGACCGAAACACCTTTGACCTGAAGAAGCTTAGTGTGGATAACCACATCCATATAGATACCCATGAATGAAGCACTTTTTTAAAATCTACGATTCTATTAACCTAAAATATTTTACACCTTAATATAATACGAACTTCACTAGCCCAGATTGAAGTGGAAAGCCCGGAGGCAAAAAAGCCTAAGTTTCTTGCTTCATAAAAGCGACCGCAGGAAGCTCTTTATGAAGCAATAGAAACTTTGCTTTTGTGCCGAGGACTTGAAACGAAAAGCTGGAATTTGCTCCTAATCGTTTTTAATTCTGGATTACGGATTTTATTTAGTGTTAAAGACTAAAAATAAAAACTAGCTTATCAATTTCGGATTTATATATCCATAAATACTAAAACCCTTAATTTTTGTTAATTCTTAGGCTGACAACTTGTCATATGTCTTAAAAATAATATACCTTTGCGGCTCACAAATTCACTCTGTTTGAAAGTGCCTTATGGAAAAAATTATCGATGAAAACAAACAAGGTGAAAGCCTTGTTCTAGAAAATAAACCCGAGAATACTAAAAAGCTATTTATTGAGAGTTATGGTTGCGCCATGAACTTTTCGGATAGTGAAATCGTTGCTTCGATTTTGTCGAGCAATGGATACAACACGACGCAGGTTTTGGAAGAAGCCGACTTGGTTTTAGTAAATACTTGCTCGATTCGTGACAAAGCTGAGCAAACAATTCGCAAGCGATTGGAGAAATACAATGCGGTAAAACGTATTAACTCTAAGATGAAAGTGGGTGTTCTGGGCTGTATGGCGGAACGATTGAAAGAAAAATTTCTTGATGAAGAAAAAATAGTAGATCTAGTTGTAGGTCCTGATGCATACAAGGATTTACCCAACTTATTAAGTGAAGTCGAAGAAGGTCGTGATGCAATTAATGTAATTTTATCTAAAGAAGAAACATACGGAGACATCTCCCCTGTTCGCTTGATGAGTAACGGAATTACAGCGCTTGTTTCAATCACTCGTGGTTGTGATAATATGTGTACTTTTTGTGTAGTGCCTTTTACTAGAGGTCGCGAACGCAGTAGAGAACCGCAAAGTATTTTAGGTGAAATTCAGGATTTATGGGACAAAGGGTTTAAGGAAATTACGCTTTTAGGACAAAATGTGGACAGCTATCTATGGTATGGTGGTGGATTGAAGAAGGATTTTGACAATGCTTCGGACATGCAAAAAGCGACTGCTGTTGACTTTGACCAATTGCTTGAAATGGTGGCGGTAGGTTTTCCTAAAATGCGTATTCGCTTTTCTACTTCAAACCCACAAGACATGCATGAAAGTGTGTTACACGTGATTGCTAAACATTCTAATATTTGCAAACACATTCACTTGCCAGTACAATCAGGAAGCAACAGAATTTTAAAGGAAATGAATCGTTTACACACCCGCGAAGAATACATGACTTTGATTGACAAAATCAGAAGCATTATTCCAGAAGCCGCTATTTCTCAAGATATGATTGCTGGTTTCCCTACAGAAACGGAAGAAGATCATCAAGACACCATGAGCTTGATGGAATATGTAAAATACAACTTTGGATACATGTATTCCTATTCAGAACGTCCAGGAACGTTGGCAGGAAGAAAAATGGAAGATGATGTTCCTGAAGAAATTAAAGCAAGACGCTTGCAAGAGATTGTGGACTTACAACAAAAACACGCTTGGTTTAGATCCGAAGAATTTATTGGTAAAACAGTAGAAGTGTTAATCGAAAAGGTTTCTAAAAAATCTAAGGAAGAGTTTTCAGGAAGAAATTCACAAAGTATTACAGTTGTTTTCCCGAAGGAAGAGTATAAGATTGGGGATTTTGTTAATGTAAAAATTATAAGCTGTACAAGTGGAACTTTGAAAGGAGAAGCTGTGGGGTATAGTGAGATGAATTAAGTTTATTTAACATAAATTACATAAAAATGAAAAAGATTACATTATTGATTTCGTTGTTGATTTTAAATTTCTCATGTACTCCAGAGAAAGCAATTGCTACAGAAGAACCCAAAACTGAGATAACTAGTACTGAAACACCTACTACTGAGAATCAATCAAATGACATCTTAGTTAGTTATTATACTGTTAGTGATGGAAACAGACTATATGAACATTTTTTTGAAGACAATGGCAATAGATATCAAAAAATCGTTTCTCCTGATGGTCAAATTTATGTGGATTTCAAGTATGACTCTGCTAACAAAATGACTTCTATTTCATATACAAATGGTGCTAAAAGAGATTATTATTTTTATTACAATACAAAAGGGCAAATAGAAAAAATTAAACAAGAAGGCGAAACAAATACATTTACTAATGGTGTTTATAGCACTACTATAACAACTCAGGAGTGGGATATTACTTATGATGGCAACACAATATTAAAAACATTAAAAAATGATTTATACCCGTTTTCAAAAACGATAACAAAATACACATTAAATGACAAAGGACTTATTACGATTATTCATAATTACGTAGAAAACACTAGAACTCCTGCTTATTCAAGAACAGTAAGTTACTTAACCTTAAAATACGACACCAATAAAAATCTTATCACATTTAAAGCAACTGATAAAGCAACTCACGATCTTCCCGATAGCCCAGACCCCAATTATACCAATACAGGAATTGTTTACTTTGAATACGACACCAATCCGAATCCAATTTATCCAATTTACATGAATCACTATTTAAACTATTCCTTAATTGATGTATATCCTTTTAGTTATAGTATAAAAAGTGACCAAGACCGCATGCTATGGACTGGGTATAACAACTTAAAGAAAACTATTTATGATTTTGAGTTGACCACTACTCCAGTTGGCAATCCTATTATAAAATATACGAATATTTATGAATACGATCCTACCAACAATAAACCTACAAGAATGAGTACAAGGTCAACTACGGACAATAAAGAGTATTCATTTATAAAATATAATTATAGAGCTAAATAACATCATTATAATATTTAGCTAAAAAAAAAATAAAAATGACGAAGAGACAAATACTCATCACCATAGCTACTTTTATCCTTGCATTTGGTGGGACATTTTACATTATGAGGACGTTTTTCCCTAAACAAAAAGTAGAAAAAACAAATACAGTCAAAGATACTTTGACTCATAATAAAGAATAAATACCCAAAAGTTAATCGTTTTTCAAAGTAGCGTTCTTAATGAACTTGAAACTTTAAACTAAGAAAACTTTAAACAAAAAATTAATGGAATCAGTACAATCAATAAAACAGCGCTTTGAGATTATCGGTAATGAACCGAAGCTCAATCGCGCCATAGAAAAAGCCATTCAGGTAGCTCCTACTGACATCTCGGTATTGGTCGTGGGAGAAAGTGGTGTGGGTAAAGAAAGTATCCCTAAGATAATACATTCCCTTTCGCATCGTAAACACGGGAAATACATCGCCGTAAACTGTGGTGCGATTCCCGAAGGAACAATTGATAGTGAACTTTTTGGACACGAAAAAGGAGCCTTTACAGGTGCTACTAGTACTCGTGAAGGTTATTTTGAAGTGGCTAATGGCGGAACCATCTTTTTAGATGAAGTAGGTGAATTACCGTTGACTACCCAAGTGCGTTTGTTGCGTATTCTTGAAAATGGAGAGTTCTTAAAAGTGGGTTCCTCACAAGTTCAAAAAACGGATGTTCGTATTGTAGCAGCTACGAATGTTAACTTGTTTGATGCGATACAAAAAGGAAAGTTCCGTGAAGATTTATACTATCGTTTAAGTACCGTAGATATAACATTGCCCCCTTTGAGAGATAGAAAAGATGACATTCACTTGTTGTTTAGAAAATTTGCAGCTGATTTTGCCCATAAATACAAAATGCCTCCTTTGAAACTAGATGATAATGCTGTCGAAATCTTGCAAAAGTTTCGATGGAGCGGTAACATTCGTCAATTACGAAATGTTGCTGAACAAATATCCGTTTTAGAAACGAATAGAGATATTAGCGCTTCAACATTACAATCCTATTTACCAACCGAGGGAAGCAATCTACCATCAGTCATTAATGATAAAAAAACTGATAGCGACTTTAGTACCGAAAGAGATATTTTATACAAAGTTCTTTTTGACATGAAAAGTGACTTGAATGATTTGAAAAAGTTGACTTTAGAATTAATGAAAAACGGGACAGCCAAAACGCAAGACATTAATCCTAGTTTGATACAGAAAATATATGGCTCAAACGAAAACGAAAGTGAAATCGACTTTGAAGAACAACCAAGAACTGCTATCATTCCATCTCAAAACACAGATAACCAATACCAAGAACCAGAGGATAATTATCTTTTTGCTGAAACCATTGAAGAGGAAGAGGTTTTACGATTAGAACAGAAGGAAATTGAAATGATCAAAAAATCATTAGAAAAAAACAAAGGAAAACGAAAAGCAGCTGCCGAAGAACTTGGAATTTCAGAACGCACACTGTACCGAAAGATCAAACAATTTGATTTATAAAAACAAAATCAAGCTATAAAAATCCAAATTCCAATTTGCTATATTTGAAGAATTAAAAAAAACCAGAATTTTGAGATTTAGAATATACGATCTCAAAAACTTGGATATCGAAATTTTATGAAAAATTTTATGAAAAAAATATATTCTATACTAGCCATCATTTGTCTTTTCACCTTCAATAGTTGTTCAGTTTACAACTTTACTGGGACAGGAAAAATAGATGCTAAAACATTCCAAGTAAATTTCTTCCAAAACAATGCGGATTTAATTGAACCTGGAATCGACCGGACTTTCACATTAACCTTACAGGATTTAATTCAAAATCAAACCAACTTAACACTAGTAAAAAACGGAGCTGATCTTACTTATGAAGGTGAAATTGTAGATTACCGCATCAGTCCTATGACTGCCACTGCTGATCAACAAGCATCGCAAAACCGTTTAAAAATTAGAATAAACGTACGTTTCAGGAACAAGAAAACGGAAAAAGATGATTTCGAAAAAACTTTTGAGTTTTATTTTGATTATCCTGCAACAACACAACTCACTGGAGCAACATTAAGCAATGCTTTGAAAGATATTTTTGAAAGAATCACACAAGATATTTTCAACGAATCATTAGCTAAGTGGTAATTAACGTTACTAATTGTTAATAAAACAAACGAGCACAATACTCATGAACGTAACTGACTATACTTATTTACTAAACAAACCCAATACCATTGCTGAAAAGGAAACTTTAATATTGCAAAATGTATTAGATGAATTCCCTTATTTTCAAAGTGCAAGAGCACTTCGGTTAAAAGGATTATATAATCAAAATAGCTTTAAGTACAATTACGCTTTAAAAGTAACAGCAGCACATACGACTGACAGAAGCGTTTTGTTTGACTTCATTACTTCGGATTCATTTACAGTAATTGAGCAAGAATTGTTTAACAAAGTAGATGAACTTTTAAACATCCCAAAAGTCGATAGTGAGATTGTTTCAACGGAGAAAAAGACTCTAACCAATACATTAGAAGATTCCCTTTTAAACTCTATAAAAGAATCCGAACCTCCGACACCCGAAGAAAAATTAGCGTTAGGAACGCCGCTTGAATTTGTTAAATCTGAGAAACACTCTTTTCAAGAATGGCTACAACTTTCTTCAATACAACCTATTGATAGAGAAAATAAAACTCCAACAACACCAGAAACACCAGAAATAACCGAAGAAAAAAAGAAAAAAGCGGCTATAATAGATAAGTTTATAGAAACCAGTCCAAAGATTTCTCCTGTCAAAGGTGGCAGTACACCTAACATACAGATAGACATTAATAAAGAGGATCATTCGTACTTAATGACCGAAACATTGGCTAGGGTTTATTTGGAACAAAAAAAATATCAAAAAGCAATTCAAGCTTATGAAATATTAATTTTGAAATATCCAGAAAAAAGTAGTTTCTTTGCAGACCGTATTTCGGATATTAAAATTTTACAACAAAATAATTAAATATACAATGAGCACATTTTCAATTTTTTTAGTTTTAATCACAATAGTTTGCTTTTTATTGATCGTAGTAATTATGGTTCAAAACCCTAAAGGTGGTGGATTATCATCTACATTAGGTGGTTCTACTCAAATGGGTGGAGTACAAAAAACAACAGACTTTTTAGACAAGAGTACTTGGACATTAGCAACTGTTTTAATTGCTTTAATTCTATTATCAAGTTTGAGTTTCACAGGAAGTCTAAGCGACACAGATTCAAAAATCATTGACAACACGGAAGCTGCTGCACCACTTCAGAATGCACCAGTAACTCCTGCTCCTGCAAAATAATAATATACATATTCAAATTAAAATGCCAGCCTGTCAAAGCTGGCATTTTCTTTAAGAAAAAATGTCAGTTCTAATGGAGTGGCACAATTTCTGAACACTAAAAAGCAATCAAAATAATTTTTAAACTTTTAAAATAAATAAAAATCATGGCATTAAATATTAAACCACTTTCGGACCGTGTTCTTATTGAGCCAGTAGCTGCTGAAACTAAAACTGCGTCAGGAATTTTTATTCCAGATACTGCCAAAGAAAAACCGCAAAAAGGAACAGTTGTCGCTGTAGGAAATGGATCGAAAGATCACCAAATGACTGTAAAAATAGGAGACACTGTTCTTTACGGAAAATACGCTGGAACAGAGTTAAAATTAGAAGGCACGGATTACTTGATTATGCGTGAAGACGATATTCTTGCGATAATCTAAATCCCCTCCCCAGCCCTCCCCCAAGGGGAGGGAGACTAAATAAAAAAGTTTGGACAGGAACCTGTCCATTCAATAAAATTAACACAAACAACACCCATCTCGGCTCCCTCCCCTTCGGGAGGGCGGGGTGGGGAAAACAAAAAAACAAAATGGCAAAAGATATAAAATTTGATATAGAAGCACGTGACGGATTAAAACGTGGTGTGGATGCATTAGCAAATGCTGTAAAAGTAACTTTAGGACCAAAAGGTCGTAACGTAATTATTGGAAAATCATTTGGTGGACCAACGGTAACTAAAGATGGTGTTTCGGTTGCAAAAGAAATCGAATTGAAAGACCCATTAGAAAACATGGGAGCTCAAATGGTTAAAGAAGTTGCTTCTAAAACGAATGATTTAGCAGGTGACGGAACTACAACAGCAACTGTTTTAGCTCAATCTATCG
The DNA here is from genome assembly GCF_049590715.1 of Flavobacterium sp. Classification (GTDB taxonomy): domain Bacteria; phylum Bacteroidota; class Bacteroidia; order Flavobacteriales; family Flavobacteriaceae; genus Flavobacterium. The sequence continues at coordinate 19,748 of NZ_JBAWDL010000132.1, read as the reverse complement.
TTAAAGAAGGATTGAAGAACGTAGCTGCTGGAGCTAACCCAATGGATTTAAAAAGAGGAATTGACAAAGCTGTTGAGGCTATTGTTGCTGACTTAGCAAAACAAGCTAAAGTAGTAGGTTCTGATTCTGATAAAATCAAACAAATCGCTTCTATTTCTGCTAATAACGATGAAGTTATTGGTGAATTAATCGCCGCTGCTTTCGCAAAAGTGGGAAAAGAAGGTGTTATTACTGTAGAAGAGGCTAAAGGAACGGATACTTTTGTAGACGTTGTAGAAGGAATGCAATTTGACAGAGGATATCTTTCTCCATATTTTGTAACTAATTCTGAAAAAATGGAAGTAGAACTAGAGTCTCCTTACATTCTTTTATACGACAAAAAAGTTTCTTCATTAAAAGAATTGTTACCAGTTCTTGAGCCAGTTGCACAATCAGGAAAACCATTATTGATTATTGCTGAAGATGTTGATGGTGAAGCATTATCAACATTAGTAGTAAACAAATTACGTGGAGCCTTAAAAATTGCTGCTGTAAAAGCACCAGGTTTTGGAGATAGAAGAAAAGCTATGTTAGAAGACATTGCCATCTTAACAGGCGGTACAGTTATATCTGAAGAAAGAGGCTATACTTTAGAAAACACTACTTTAGAAATGTTAGGTTCTTGTAGTAAAGTAACAATTGATAAAGACAACACAACTATTGTAAGCGGTGCTGGTGAGGCTGAACTTATTAAAAATCGTGTTAACCAAATCAAAGGTCAAATGGAAGTAACTACCTCTGATTATGACAAAGAAAAACTACAAGAGCGTTTGGCTAAATTAGCTGGTGGTGTTGCTGTACTTTATGTAGGTGCTGCATCAGAAGTAGAAATGAAAGAGAAAAAAGACCGTGTTGACGATGCCTTACACGCTACTCGAGCTGCCGTAGAGGAAGGTATTGTTGCGGGTGGAGGTGTTGCTCTATTAAGAGCAAAAGCTGCCTTGTCAGGACTTAAAGCAGAAAACGCTGATGAAGCTACTGGAATCCAAATCATATCTCGTGCAATTGAATCTCCGTTGAGAACTATTGTTGAGAATGCAGGTCTTGAAGGTTCTGTAGTAGTAGCTAAAGTTGCTGAAGGATCAGGGGATTTTGGATACAACGCTAAAACAAATGAATACGTAGATATGTTGAAAGCAGGAATCATTGACCCTAAAAAAGTAACTCGTGTTGCCCTTGAAAACGCAGCTTCAGTTTCAGGTATGATTTTAACAACAGAATGTGCATTGATTGACATTAAAGAAGAAGGCCCATCGGGTCATGCTCATGGTGGCGGTATGCCAGGTATGATGTAATATTTTTTAAAAATAGAATCACATTAAAATCCGTTCATTTTTGAACGGATTTTTTTTGACCTAAAAAATAATAAATTTATACTTAAACCTTTCTTCATATTTAATATCTTAGTGTATCAATCTTTCAGTTATTAATAATAATATTAAGATTGTTTTAACAAGACAGCTATTAAAATCCATTTAAATTTACTTTAAAATCCTATATTTCGCCATTATAAACTATATCCTTCTATATCATATGAAATTAAGTATTACATTCTTATGTTTATTGTTATTTTCACAATCATACTCTCAAATTAAAACACCCCCAAATAATCCAGAAAAAATTAAAAACATCATTGAAACCTATTTCAAGTATGACCGAGAAAACATTCACGTACAGTTTAACAAAGACATTTATGTAACCAATGAAGATATTGCTTTTAAAGGATACGTCTTAAGCAAAAATAACAATATCCCAAATCCTAATACAACGAATGTACAATTAGTCATATATGACGAACAAGATCAAATTGTAATAAAACAATTACTCTTTACAACCAAAGGTACTTTTGCAGGAGGAATTCATTTAAGTAATAAATTCAAGTCAGGAAAATACCACTTCCATTTTTACACCAATTGGATGAACAATTTTAATGAAGATGACTCTTTCACACAAGCAGTTGAAATCATTAATAAAGACGAACCATACAATATGCCATCTAATGAACCGAACTGGAAAACAACTACCGTTGCTTTTTTTCCAGAAGGTGGCAGTATTATTAATGAAATAAACAATACTATTGGGGTAAAGATTGTAGACTGTAATCAAAAAGGGATTGAAGTAAAAGATGGTGTTATTTTAGATTCCAAATCAAATGAAATCTCTCATTTTAGTACTAATAAAATGGGGAATGGTATATTTTATTTAATTCCAGATAAAAACGAAACCTATAGCTTAAAAATAAAAACCGACAAGCTAAATATCTCCCAACCTTTACCTATTTCAAAGGAAACAGGAATCACAATAAGTTACAACAACAACTTACCTAAAAACATTCTTGCGGTAGCTATAAAAACAAATGAAAAAGGACTAGAACTTTATAAAAATAAAAAATATATTATCCTGATTCACCAAGACGCTCAATCAATCCAAAAAGAATTTACATTCAATAACGATGAACCTGAACATGTTTTATTGTTTGACAAAAAATACCTGGCTAATGGAGTAAACAGCATCCGATTAATTGACGAAAATCTGAATGAAGTTACACAAAGACTCATTTATCATTATAATACAGAAAAAACGACTACTAGTTTTGAAGCAAAAACTATTGCTAATGACAGTATTATTTTATTAGGAAAAACAGATGCAAAACAAGCTAACATAAGTATTAGTATACTTCCTGAAACTAATAATTGTGTCACACATAAAAAAACAATTCAAGGAACCTTTAATCTTAATGCCTATTTAGAAAAACCTGAAGAAGATAATTACACCTATTTCGACCCAAAAAATGAGAATCGAAAACAAGATATGGAAGCATTAATGATCAACCAAATCCAAAATAAATTTGTTTGGAACAACATCAAAAATAAAATTCCTAATATAAATTTCAGCTTTAACAAAGGAGTTACGATTAGCGGTAAAGTTGAAAAAGAAATAAACTCAAAATCTAAATATAAAATTTCTCTTATTTCTTTAAAAGACAATGTTTTTGAAGAATCTAATATTGAGCCTAATGGTGAATTTAAGTTTGATAACTTTTTTGCTCAGGATTCTACCGTTTTTCTTTTGCAGATGATTAACGAAAAAAGTGTTGTTAAATACACTAAAATGGAAGCTAGGGTTAAACCAAATGAGAGTCAGTTTATGCTACCTCTTCGATTTGAAAAAAATCCATGTCCAATAGAAAAAAAATCTGAAAATAATTTTACGTTTACAAAATCTATTTTTGATGAAGATATAATAAACTTAGAAGGAGTAACTATTAAAAACACATTCAAAAAAGAAGTTTTCAACCATAAAAATGATATGGGTATTAATGCAACAGCATTCAAAATTGATGATTCTGAATTTGGAAACGTACTTGATTTCATTGGTAGAAATGGTTATAGAACAGGAATAGACCCCGAAGAAAATACAGCCTATATACGAAATACTCGAGGTTCATTTAGTGACAATCCACCCGCAGTTTATTTAGACAATATATTAGTTTTTGACTTCAACCTCTTATACAGCTTAGACTTAACGGATGTAGATGAAATTTACATTGACAAAACAGGATCATCTGACACCTCCGCAAGTGCAGAAGGCAGCATCAAAATATTTCTCAAACAAGGTGCCAATAAAAAGAATGATTATTTTAGAGCAAAATACACCTCATTAATAGTAACTACTGGTTTTACTAAGAATATTAATTTTAAAAATGCCACATTCGAAACTCAAAAAGAATTCTTTCATTTCGGAACCCTCAACTGGACTCCAACCATAATGATAAAAGACAGTTCTACTTATGAACTTAAATTTCCAAAAGCCGCTCAAAGAGAAATCCAAGTCTTAATAGAAGGATTCTCAGAAGATGGCAAATTAATTTCAGAGTTTGTAAAAGTGCCAATTCAAGAATAAACCAGAATTTTAAAATAAAAAAGGTAGTGATTTATAAAGATCATTACCTTTTTTTACATCGTTATTTCAAGAAAACAAATAGCGCCCTATCAATATAAGACCTACATTAGCAAAACTCTGTAGGGATTTATGAACTATGAGCAATTTCTCTTTTCATAAAGATAAAAAACATAATTAGAGCTTAGCTTAAAAAAAACTTTGTCTACAAATTAAGAAAGAGAATGAATACTTAAAAATTTACCTTTTGAATAAAACAAAAAACTTAAATCAAAAAAGCTGACTCAAAATTATATTTTGAGCCAGCTTCTATATTCTTTTATATAATGTGTTTTTATTCTTCCGTAGAAGTGGATTTTTTAGTTAATTTTAATAATACTGGAGACAAGGTTAATAATACAAGTACTATTACAATTACTTCTATATGTTTTTTTAAATCTATTTGATAATGTTCTAATAAGAAACCATACAAATAATGCCCTGAAAAAATCAATGTAAAAGACCAAAGAAAAGAACTCACTACATTAAAGAACATAAACTTTCTCTTCTCCATTGTAACAATACCAGCTACAATAGGAGCAAAAGTCCTAAAAATAGGTAAAAAACGTGCAAATATAATCGCTCGCCCGCCATGTCTTTCAAAAAAATCTTTAGACTGAATTAAATATTTCTTTTTAAACCAAAAACTATCTTCTTTGTTATACAAATAATATCCGCTTTTAGCTCCAAACCAGTATCCAATTACATTTCCTAGAATCCCAGCCAATGCAACAAAGGTTGATAATAGAAAAACATTTACAAAATCACTTTTAATAAAAAATATATTTTCTATCAATTCTCGATTGTATATTCCAGCAAGAAAAAGCAAACTATCACCAGGCAAAAAGAAACCAGCAAAAAGACCTGTTTCAGCGAAGACGATAAACAACACTATGTAAATACCCATTTTTATTCCGTTTACATCAAAATGGATATAAAAAAGAGGGTCTATTAAATTTTTCCAATCAAAACTATTCATTGTAGATTATTTAAGGCTAATGTATTTGGCGTGAAAGTAAGTATAATTTAACTTAACAACAATATATTATGGAGTTTTAAAATTTTATTAACGGATTAACAAGCTTGCACTAACACACCAAGCTTACAACAAACAAGATAATGCAAAAGAAAACAACTATGAATGAATGATAGAATATGATTAAATAACTCTTCCAAACTTCAAATTAAGAAGTTGAACAAACAGTTAGTCCTCTCTAAACCAGCTCGAATACAAAACATAATTATTAGAAACACGTTCTATTTCACCAGCAAAATCAGATTCGTTTATGTCTTTTACTTTTTTAGCAGGAACACCCGCCCAAATCGAACCCGAACCTACAATAGTATTTTGAGTCACAACTGCACCTGCAGCAATTATGGAATTACTTTCAACAATGCAATTATCCATTACAATGGCACCCATTCCTATTAATACATTATTTTGAATTGTACAACCGTGCACAATAGCATTATGACCAATGGAGACATTATTCCCTATAATTGTTGGATGTTTTTCATAGGTACAATGAACAACTACACCATCTTGGATATTTACTTTGTTCCCTATAGAAATAAAATTAACATCACCTCTAATGACGGCATTGAACCAAACGCTACAAGAGGCGCCAAAAGTAACATCACCAACAATAGTTGCATTTTCAGCTACATAACAATCTTCTGGTATTTGTGGTGTTTTACCTTTAACCGTTTTAATCAACATAACAAAAAATAAGTTTAATTAATCGCTGGACAATTACAATCGTACCGCTCACGTTTGCAAAATAAGTTAATACCTAAAGTAATTTGATGATACCCTCCATTATCAAAATTAGTTGCTCCAGTAAGATTCGAATATGTATAAGCAAACATAAAATCTTTATAATTAACACCTACTATTGGCGTAATATATTGAAGATGTTGAGAAGAAGAAAGTGCATCAATACTCCTACGGTAAGATAGTCCACCCCAAATAGTTCCAAAATCCATATTTTTATATGCTTTCATATTTACATCAAATGATTTTTCTTTGGTTTTTTCTGTATACTGTAGCAAAGCTGAAGGTTCCCATAAAACGCCATCTTTATTTCCAAAAACATAACCTGCACTAAGAAGGTATTTCCTAAGATTATCACTTTCAAATTCCGTATAAATATCTCTTCTTGTTTCAATAAGGTTTTTAATCGTTGCATGAGCATAAAAATCTAAATAATTGTAAGAAACTCCAGCGTCAAAATTAGTATACGAATCTTTTTGCACGATAGTGCCATTGACAATTGGATCAAAGTTAGATGAATTCCTGAAAGAAGTTTCATCCAACTGACTTTGCACTAAACCTGCACTTATCCCGAAAGATAATTGATTCAAATCCACTCGATCTCTTGAAAACATTAAATGATAAGCATAACTCAATTTAATTCCTTTTTGAGAATGATACCCGTTTTTATCATTATACACTATAATTCCAGCTCCTGCTTTATCAGTAATCCTCCCATTAAAACTTAATGTTTGAAGTTCTGGAGCATCATTTTGACCAAACCACTGCTTCCTCGCAGTTAATCTCACTTTTGCACAATTAGAAGCTCCAGCCATTGAGGGATGGATTAAATAATAATTATCCGCTAAATAGTCCGAATATACCGCAATTCCTTCTTGCGAAAAAGTATAAGTTGACATTAACAATAAAACAAAAACAAATTTAAATTTTAGAAACATTGATACTATTTTTTAAAAAAATGACTACTTTGAAATACACAAAAAATGATAAAGATAATGAAACAACAAAAAAAGTTAATTTATCTATTAATTTCCCAAATATAGTTAAACATAGAAAATAACTTTAGTAAATTTGTAAAAATTTAATAATCATGACAAAAGTTCTTATCAAAGAAACACAAAATCCAACTATATTAAAATTTGAGTTTGAAAATTTCATTACTAAAAATGAAAGTTTTGAATTCAAAAATATTGATGAAGCTAAAGCATCTCCACTAGCACAGCAATTGTTTTACCTTCCATTTGTAAAGACAGTATACATCTCAGGTAATTTTATTGCTATAGAAAAATTTAGCATTGTAGAATGGGAAGATGTTAAAGAAGCAGTAGCTGAACAAATAGAGAAGTTTATTACAAATGGCGGTGCTGTCATCAATGTAGAAGAAAACAAGCCTAAAAAACAACCTATTACAGTCTATGGAGAATCAACCCCTAATCCTGCCGCATTAAAATTTGTAGTTAGTAGAATGCTGACTAAAAATGCGGTTGAATTTAAAAACATCGATCAAACAGAAGCTTCACCACTAGCCAACGAACTATTCAAATATGCTTATGTAAAAGAAGTTTTTATCGATGAAAATTATATTTCCGTTACCAAATATGACTTTATTGGTTGGGACGAGATCACTTTAGAACTAAGAACTTTCATCAAAGAATACATTGAAAACGGAGGCACCGTGTTGGATGAAACCTTCATACCAAATACAATAAAAGACGAAGCTACTAAAGAAGCTAACTTTGACTCATTGGATGAAACTTCTCAAAAAATAATCAACATCTTAGAAGAATTTGTAAAACCAGCTGTTGCTGCTGATGGCGGAAACATTGCTTTTGATTCTTATGACGAAACTACAAGAACCGTAAAAGTAATTATGCAAGGCGCTTGTAACGGATGTCCTTCATCTACATTTACTTTAAAAAGTGGAATCGAAAACATGCTAAGAAGCATGCTAAATGACGAAAAAATAAACGTAGAGTCTGTTTAAATCCGAAAGCTTATTTTAGGTTTTAATAATGACAATTAAAGAAACGAATTATTACTTTTGTAATACAAACTCAAAACCTTCTCTTGCAGAAGGTTTTTTATTAGCAAAAAAAATGAATTTAGATCCAAACTACATCGCCAATTATAGCACCAACATAATCAACGAAATAATTGCCTATTCCCCCAAACTAATATCTGCATTTCTAATTCTTTTTATTGGTTTATATGTCATTCGATTCCTCAACAGATTAGTCAAAAAAATAATGCTGAAAAGGAATCTAGATATAACTTTAACTCAATTTACATCAGACATTATCCTTTGGGCATTGCGTATTTTACTATTTGTAACCTTTATTTCAAAACTAGGAATTGAAACCTCATCTTTTGTTGCTATTCTTGGAGCAATGGGACTTGCTGTAGGACTTTCACTCCAAGGTTCTCTATCTAATTTTGCTGGCGGGATGTTGATTATTGTATTTAAACCTTTTAAAGATGGTGACTTGATTGAAGCACAAGGAACTATTGCAACTGTAACCGAAATTCAGATTTTTGTAACCAAACTCATCACCGCCAATAACCAAGTGGTTTTTATACCCAATAGCATTTTATCAAATGGAATTATCATAAACTACTCCATGCTAGGCTACCGAAGAGCAGATTTGACTTTTTCGATTTCCTATAATGCAGATGTAAAAAAAGCAAAAGATATTATTCTGGATTTATTAAACAACAACCCTAATGTTCTTCAAAACCCTAAGCCCGAAGTATTTGTAAAAAACTTAACAGATAGCGCCCTTGAACTAGCTGTAAGACCCTGGGCTAAAAATGAGGATTATGGAATTGTCTTCACTCAAACTCTAGAAAACTGCAAAACTGCTTTAGATAATGCTGGAATTCCATTTCAACCTTTTATCAGAGAAATGTCAGCCGCAGCTAAATCATAATTTAGATTTAGGCAAAGTAACCATAAAATCTTTCAGATAAAAAGGTTCAAAATATGCCACATCAACAATGTCGTTATGAGAATATTTTTGATAACTCAAAACACACATTTCTTTTGCTGAAGGAAAAATCACACCCTCTATAAAAATGAAGTTATCCTTTTTTAAAACAGTCATACATTTTTGAGTACCATCGCCCACGAAATATATTTTCTCATGGATTGCACTGAAAGATTCCTCCGTAATTATCTCTGCTTGAGTAGCTCTAATATATTCTAAGTTGGAAGTAAAAATGGCATTATACACTTCCATTCGTCGGGCGTCAAGCATTGGGACAATTAAGCCATCTTTAACACCTACTTGTGACGCTAATGACTGCAACGTATCAATTGCTATTAAAGGAATACCCAAGGCATAACAGAGTCCCTTAGCTGCAGAAACTCCAATACGAAGTCCCGTATAAGAACCAGGCCCTTGACTCACGGCAACAGCAGATAAATCTTTGTAATCAATTCCAGCTTCTTTAATACTTTGTTCTATAAAAACATGTAATTTCTCGGCATGAGAATAACCTTCCTCGGCCGTTTCAAAACATACTATTGTTTTCCCTTCTTTACTAAGAGCTACAGAACAATTTTTAGTAGCAGTTTCAATATTTAGAATATAACTCATTCTTCTTTTTTTTAAACAAGACGGCAAATATAATCTTATTTAGCCTCATTCTTTTTCTTCATCAACACTTTATCTCCGGAATTCAAGTCCTTAGTAACTGTATTATAAGGCCCCGTAATAACTACCTCTCCTTTTTTTAATCCACTAAGTATTTCTATATTGGAATCATCTTGAATCCCTGTTTTCACAATTCGAATTTTGGCTTTATCACCCGTTTTCACAAAAACACATTCTAATTTTCTATCTTTTTTTACTACTTTTTCATCGTTAGAAGGCACCGATTCTTTTTCTAAAACTTTCGTAGAAGTGGTATCTGATTTTACTACGATGGAACTAATCGGTACATTCAATACGTTCGATTTCGTTTTGGTTACAATATCTACAGTAGCTGTCATTCCAGGTCTAAAAGGGGAATAGGTTGCTGATTTTCCTACTAATAAATCTTGGTACGACTCTTTTACAATTCGAACTTTGACTTTAAAATTAGTTACTTGATCGGCTGACAAAGTACTACTTGCTGAATTAGAAATACTAGTAACCACCCCTTTAAATTTCTTTTTCAAATAAGCATCAACCTCAATCGTTGCATCGTCGCCTTCCTTTATTTTGACTATATCATTTTCATTAACATCCACTTCAACTTCCATATTATTCAAATTAGCCACACGCAAAAGCTCCGTTCCAGCCATTTGTTGCGTTCCTAACACTCTCTCGCCTAATTCTACATTCAGCATCGAAATCGTTCCTGTAGCAGGCGCATAAATCAAAGTACGACCTAAATTATCCTGAGCCTCGTTTACGGACGCTAAAGCACTTTGTACATTAAAATAAGCGGCTTGCTTAGTCGCCTTTGCTACTTCATAAGTAGCAACAGACTTGTCCCAATCCGCTTTGGAAATAATTCCTTTTTCAAATAAAGTTTTATTACGCTCATAACTCAATTTTGACTCTTTAAACTGAGCATCAGTTTGTGACAAACTTGATTTTGATGAAGAAAGTCCTGCTTTGGTTCTATTTAAACTTGAAGTGTATAAGTCGGGATTAATTTTAACTAACAACTCACCTTTCTTTACTAATTGTCCTTCTTTAACAAGCAAATCAATAATTTCACCTGAAACCATGGAAGCAATTTTCACTTCGATTTCGGGCTGAATTTTGCCAGTCGCTGCTACTTTTTCAACAATTGTATTATGACTAACCGTTATAATTTCTACCTCTTTTCCATTATCTTTGTTTCCTATTATTCCTTTTTTAACAAGAAATAACAAAACACCAATAACAACAACTGCAATGACTAAAAAATAGTATACTGTTTTTTTTGACATGATTTATTCTTTTTTTACAATGGGGATTCCAAAATAGAATTCCAATATTTTAGTTTTAAAAATATAATCGTATTTAGTTCTCAATACTTCTGACTGAGCATTGGTAAATAAATTTTGTGACTGACTTAATTCAAAGGAATTCATCAAACCTACTTCAAATTTCTCTTGCGCATAGCGAAAGGATTCTTTTCTTGCTTGAAACACCTCTAATGCTGATTCATAAGACTGCAAAGCTCCTTTAGCATCTGTAAATGCGGTATACACATTACGTTCTAAATCTAAATTTTGTTGCTCTAAGGCAATTTTAGATTTTTCCAGACTCACTTTAGAACGCTCTACATTACTTCGAACAGAAAAGCCATTAAAAATAGGCACATTTAATTGCGCTCCAAAAGACTGACCTTTATTATCATTAAATTGATCAAAAAAAGGAGGTGCACCTTGAACTCCGATGACAGCACCATTAACATCTCTTAATGCAATATCAGCATATGAAATTCTTGTATTAAAATTATAAAAACCTTTTAATGTGGGCTGAAAACCTCCTTTAGCAATAACCAAGTTTTTTTCGGCTATAGCCAAATTAGTCTGAGCAATTTTCAACTCCGTTCTTTGCTCTTTCGCAACTTCAAGTATTACTGCTGGGGTATTTATCAAAATACTATTCTCTGTTTTAAGAGTATTTTCTTCAACTACTTCAAAATTTACAAAATCTTTTAATTGTAATAATTGCGTTAAGCTTAATTTCGAGATTAAAAGTGAATTTTCGGCATTGACTATTTTTTGTTTATCCGACGCTATGGTAGCTTTACTATCCAGCAAATCACCACGAGGAAGTGTACCTGCTTTTACTAATTCTTGAGTACGTAACAATTGTTCTTCATCAATCCTTAATTGTTCTTTTTGAACTTTTAGATTTTCTATATTAAAAAGAACCTGCAAATATCCATTGGCAACATTAAGCCCAATATCTTCTTTCATTTTGACTAACTGATACTGTGCTGCTATAATGGAAAGATTCGCTTTTCTAAGGTTGTTTTGATTTTGCAAACCTTTATATATGTCAATACCAACAGATCCGCTCACAGAAGTAAACTGAGTTGTTTTATTTTGTAAAATTCCAGTGGTAATGTCTTGATTCAAACCTATGTTCCAAGAATGAGATGCTGCAGCATTTAAAGAGGGCAAAAAACTTCCAAATGTTTGCTTTTTATCTATTGAAGCTGTTTGATTATCTAATGCTGTTTGTTGAATAGAAATATTATTCTCTAAAGCATAACTCACACAGTCTCCTAAAGACCATTTTTTAGATTGGGCATTTAACGTAAGGTGAAATGCAAAAAGTAAAAACGAAATGGATAAAAATTTTTTTTTCATGCTTTTATTAAATCGAAGTAGCTCAAAGATACTTAACAAATTTAATTATTTGTAAGATCTAGAACTAATCTTCATACAAAAATGAACATAACACAAGATGAAAACTAAAAAAAACTTCCGTTTAGAAAACTAAACGGAAGTCTAAAACCAACAAAATATCAAAATCCTTACTAAAAAGTCAAAAGATATTTCAAGCTTACTAATTCAAAATGGTTTTAAAAATATGGTAAAGTTTAACCAACAGATAAACCTTTCTATTATACCTACAATTTATTCATTTTTTTCAATCAAAACAGCAGGCAAAACGAAGTTTTTTTCAACAAAGATTAGCATTCGTTTACACAACTACAATACCCAGTTTTAGTGATATTTAAAAACAATCGATTAAAAACAATTAACGTAGATGAAAAACATTGTATTTACGCTACTACCATATTAACCTTGCTTAATTAACATAAATAACAAGAAACATCAAATACTATTTAGAAAGAAAATTGATTTACTCATCACAGAATAAACAAAATCCCAAACGGCTAGATGTAAAATAAAAAAGTATCAAATAAAAACTAAAATATACTGTTATAATAGCTAATTTTGATACCTTAAATCATAAAAAATGCAATCATTCAATTATATACTACTCTTTATCGTTACCTCAATATTAATAGTATCCTGTAGTACAACTAACAAAATAAATGCATTAAAACCTGAGCCAGATGATGCCAGTCCCATCGTCTACGAAAACACCCCATCTTTTATAAACATGCCTATTAATGTCAAATTAAAAGATATTGAAAACAGTGTCAACAACTACCTAAATGGGCTAATCTACGAAGACAACTCTATTGAAGACGATGACTTGCAAATAAAAATATGGAAACAAGCGCCTATAAGCATCCGAAACGAAAATACTGCATCAACGACAAACACAATAACAACTGTAATCCCTTTAAAACTTCAAGTAAAATACCGACTAGGTACTAAAAAAGTAGGTGTAGAAATGTACAATATACGAGAATTCAACTTAAATGGAAAAATCACTTTATCCAGTACCGTAGCACTTACTAACTGGAAACTAAAAACAAAAACCGAAATAAAATCTCTAGATTGGAACGAAAATCCAACTATGAGTGTTTTTGGCAAAAACATACCCATTAATTACCTCATTAATCCAACTATAAAATTATTCAAAACAAAAATTGAAAATAAAATAGACGAGGCAATTGAAAAATCAATGGATTTTAAACCAAATATTATTTCTGCTTTACAGAAAATTAGCGAACCATTTCAAATAAATGAAGCTTATGAAACCTGGTCAAGAATCAACCCTATCGAAATTTATGCTAGTGACAGCAAATTAAAAAATGATTCCTTCATATTAGATATGGGATTAAAATGCCATATAGAAACACTTATTGGTTCAAAACCAGAGACAAAATTTGATGGTTCAAAAATAATCTTAAAAGCAGTTACCAAAATTCCGAATCAAATCACAGCCAATATCATTGCTATTTCAAGCTATTATGATGCATCCAAAATAATAACTAAAAATTTTTCAGGACAAGAATTTGGATCTGGAAGTAAAAAAATAAAAGTCAAAGAAGTGAACATTTGGCATAAAAACGGCAAAATGATCATTGCATTAGATGTTTTAGGGTCAGTAAATGGCTCAATCTATTTAGCAGGACTACCTAAATACAATGAAGAGAAAAAAGAAATATACTTTGACAATTTAGATTATGTTCTAGACACTAAAAGTAAAGTAATGAGAACTGCAAATTGGCTAGCTCAAGGTATTATTTTGAGAAAAATCCAAGAAAGTTGTCGCTACTCTATAAAACCAAATTTAGAGGAAGGCAAAAAATCTATAATGAGCTATCTTAATAATTACTCCCCAATGACAGGAGTTTATGTGAATGGAAAAATGGAAGATATTCAATTCCAAAAAATGCAGTTAACCAACAATGCTATACTTGCATTCATAAAAATCAATGGGGCTATTAACATTCACATTGATGGTTTAAAATAAAAATTACTTTTTATTTCTTTCTCATTCTATAAACAGCATAACCAATTCCAGCTACTAATAAATAAGGAATAGCCATTAAGTACACTATTCCGTCATTTACAGCTTCGGCTTGAGCGTTATTAGCGTCACCCCCTAATGCAGCTCTACACATTGCACATTGCGCATAAGATGAAATCTCAATAAACAAAAAAAAGAAAATAGAAAATAGAATTTTCACTTTACTATTTTCACTTCTAACTTTTAACTTCTGACTTCTAACTTTAGTTAACATAATAAGGAGATATCATTAAATAAACAATCACACCTGTTACTGCTACATACAACCAAATAGGAAAAGTAATTTTAGCTATCTTTTTATGTTTATCAAAAACCTGAGCCAATGCTCTAACATAAGTAATCAAGACTAAAGGAATAATAACAATAGATAGGATAATGTGCGTTATTAAAATAAAATAATATACATATTTAATCATCCCCTCTCCACCAAATTTAGTAGAGTCAGAAGTCATATGATAGGCAACATACATTCCTAGAAAAGCAATCGAACAGCCAATAGCCGTTTTCATTAAATTCTCATGTAAACGACGATTTCCTTTTTTAATAGCCATTACAGCAAGAACTAAAACAACTGCTGTAATTCCGTTTACAGTTGCATATATAGGTGGCAGAAAAGACAACGGTTCTACATCGTAGCCTAACTTTCTTAAATTCACTCCAAAAAGTAAAGCCACCACTAATGGAATAGCAACTGATAAAGTAACAATCCACTTATTATACTTTTGTTCTAAATCTTGATTTTTCATTTCAAATACTTTATTCTGCTAATAATATGCTAATATCTTGCTGTATGTCTCTTACTCCAGTTTTTTCTAATCCATCATAATATAAAATTGGATTACCAAATTCATCTTTACGACAACGGATATTTCCTTTTTTGTCAATCAAAGCAAAAAGCCCAGAATGTTCAAAACCTCCAGCTACTTTCTCATTTTCGGCAGCATAGAGATTAAAACCTTTATTAGCTAAATTCATAATCAGTGACTTGTCCCCTGTTAAAAAATGCCAATTGGATGATTTAACCCCTAGTAATTCAGCATGTGATTTCAAAACTTCGGAAGTATCATGTACTGGATCAATCGTTATTGAAGCGATTCCAAAATTAGGATTCCCAAAAAACTTATCTTGAAGAATTAACATACTTTGATTCATCTTTGGACAAATCGAAGGACAAGTTGTAAAGAAAAACTCTAAAACATACACTTTCCCTAAATAATTTTTATCACTGATCTTGACATTATTTTGATTTACCAACTCAAACTTTGGAGCAGAACCAATTTCAACTAATTTATCCCCTGTATTAGAACCAGAATTAACATTATCTAATCTATTCCCTTTGATGACATGGCCTGATTGAAGTCTTTCTATAATTTTAGGAACAGCATAAATACCGAAAATTAAAATGATAAATGAAATTCCTATATAGGATTTATTTTTAAACATAGTAATAAATTAAAGTTGCTTGGAAGCGTTATTATTCTTCTTAAGTGCTGCACGATATTCGTAAAGTAAAATTTTGAAATCGTCAAGCATTTCATTACTCAAATCAGCTGGATGAAAAGTATTGTAACTTTCTTTATAATCATCGGTACCATTTCGGCCTCTGATATTTCTTTCTTTATCCACGATAAAAACATTTGGAGTCCCTGAATGAGCATCAAGAGTACCTTTTAAACCTAGTTGACTATAATAATTATTTATATTTTCAGGCGAAGTGAATACAAAATGCCAATTTGAAACATCTGTAAATTCGTCTAAGGCATCTAAAATGTGCTTAATATCTTCTTCGGTACCAAGTGGACAAACCATTACGAATTGTAAATCATTAAAAGTATGATAACGTTGATAAATTTTTTCATTTAAGTTAAACAGGTTACCGCGGTTTTTCAAAATTTCCGCACCACCAAAACCTAGAATTGTAATTTTCTTATCCAAACTTACTTTCTCTCCTCGAAGTGACTCCCATGGTCCAAAATCAGGAATTTTATTTGAAATCACAGGTAGTTTTGTAAAACTATTGACCCCTGAAGCAAAGAACAAATAAGCAACAATGGGCAAAACAAAAAGGACAAAAAGAACAATATTTTTTTTCATTATAAAAAAATTAATAGCTAACAAGGACAGATAAACGCATAATTATTCAACCGCAGATTCGCTAATTTTTATAATAAAAATAAAAGGCAAATACTGCCACTTAAAACATTAATAGCGCAAATTTACTCTACAATTACAAAACATAAGTATTAAAGAAAAAATCTGCGAATTTCCGGATATTTCTTTTAGCTCAAGCTTTTCTTTGGCAAAAGTAAACAAAAAAAAAGGTATCCGAAAAACGAATACCTTTAGTTTGAATTAATATAGTGTTAAAAATTCCACTTAATTGTTGAATCTTTAAAAACCCCATAAATATAATCACCTTCTGTTAAAAGGATAAATAACAAATATAAAACTAAGAAAATCAATGGCGACACAACTGCCCATTGTAAACTTTTCTTCTCTCCACCCATGTGCATAAAAGACCATACAATATAATAAGCCTTAAATATGGTTAAAATATAAAAAATCCAGTTCAACAAATTCATTCCTAAAAAATGATTCAAGTGTAAAGATTCTGGCTTATAAATACCTAAGATTACTTCTACAATCGTTACCGCAGATAATATCCCGAATACTTTCCAGATAAGACCTATATTAGATTCATGTGCGTCTGACATAATAATACTTTTAAAAAAATTAAACTAGATAGAAAACTGTAAATACGAAGACCCAAACTAAATCTACAAAGTGCCAGTATAACCCCACTTTTTCAACCATTTCGTAGCTTTTACGTTTTTCGTAAGTTCCTATTAAAACATTAAAGAAAATAATAATATTGATAATTACTCCTGAAAATACGTGGAAACCGTGGAAACCAGTAATAAAGAAGAAGAAATCAGCAAATAATTTACTACCGTACTCATTTCTGATTAAACTAGCTCCTTCAACAACATATTGTGCTTGATCTAATCTCACTTCAGACTCAGCTCTTGTCAATACTGTTTTATGTTTTATCTTAGTTAAATCGTGATTGATTTTAGGATCTGCAGCAGAAGCGGCATCAGCTTCATAAATTACTTCCGTTCTAATCAACAAATCAGGATGTGCTTTGAAACCTGCTTGAATTTCTTCAACTGAGTAAGAAGGTAAATCTGGTTCACTCACAAACCAAGCTCCATTATTTGATGCATGACGCTCTCTCGTTTCAGGCAAAGTTGCTGCAAAATCAGCCAAAGCTACCCGCTTCCCTTCCTTGTCAACAAATTGTAATAAGCTACCACCATGCGTTTCGATTGCACCATATTCACCTTTAATAAAATTTTTCCATTCCCAAGCTTGAGAGCCAACGAAGATAAAACCTCCAATGATGGTTAAAAACATGTAAACAGCAACTTTATTTTTCTTTAATTGATGCCCTGCATCAACAGCCAAAACCATTGTTACAGATGAAAAAATCAAAATAAAAGTCATTAATGCTACATAATACATTGGAGCAGATACCCCATGCATAAATGGAAAGTGTGTAAACACTTCATCGGCCAATGGCCAAGTTTCAATAAATTTAAATCTAGAAAAACCGTAGGCTCCTAAAAATCCAGAGAATGTTAAGGCATCTGATAGGATAAAAAACCACATCATTAATTTACCATAACTCGCTCCCATTGGCTCGTTAGCTCCGCCTCCCCATGTTTTGTCTTGACTATTTGCAGTAGTAACTGTCGCTCCCATAAAAGTTATTCGTTAAAAAGTTTCCAAATTTACGTTTTTTTCTTATTTAAAGAAATATAAAAATACAAATAAACACACCCATAATAAATCTAGAAAATGCCAATAGATTGCAGCTAGTTCTATACCAAGAGTTTGAGTTGAATTGTACTTTTGTTTAAAATGATTATAAATTACAATTAGTAATGAAATTAACCCTCCAGCAAGGTGCAATAGATGCACAAAAGCGATTACATACATAAAAGTTGTAGTAATAACACTCGATGCTCCTGTAGGATAGTACCCCATAGCAATCAACTGAGAAAACCCAGTAAATTGCAAAGCAACAAACAGTAACCCTAACACCAATGTCGCTAATAAAAAAACTGTTGTTTGCTGACGATTATCCTTTTGGATCGCCTTTTTAGCCAAATGAATTGCCACACTACAAGCTATAATTACAGCTGTACTTCCAAAAAAAGCCGAAGGGAAGCTAAAATCCTTCAACCAATCTACTCTTGACTTACTAACGATGAACGCACTTGTAAGTCCCGCAAACATCATTACCATACTAATAATAGCAAATAACAAAATCATCTTATATGATCTTGCCGTTCTTTCTTGGTGTTCACTAACACTCATTGTCATACTCATAATTATCTTAAAAATTTATCTAATATATACACTAACTGTAATAATGAAATATAAGAAACACTAACTAACATCAATGTTCTTGCCGCTTTAGCTGTTCTCAATTTATACAAATTAACAGCATAATACAACATCCACAATCCTAATAAAAACACTAAAACTGAAGCAATTGTACCTATATAAAGTTGCCCTGTATATCCCAGTGATGGCAACAAAGAAGCTATAATCAACCAAACGGTATACAAGATAACTTGCATAGCTGTTCCTCTATCTTTTTTTCCAGTAGGCAACATAAAAATACCCGCCTTTTCATAATCCTCATACAAAAACCAACCAATAGCCCAAAAATGAGGAAACTGCCAGAAAAACTGAATTAAGAACAACGTTCCCGCTTCAATTCCAAAATCTCCCGTAGCAGCCACCCATCCTAACATAAAAGGAATCGCTCCTGGAAAAGCACCCACAAAAACCGACAACGAAGTCACTGTTTTCAAAGGCGTATAAACACTTGTGTATAGAAAAATCGAAATCGCACCAAACATAGCCGACTTGGGATTAATCATATACAATAATGACAATCCTATCAAAGTAAGCAAACTGGCTAAAATCAAAGCATTTCTCGAAGACATTCTTCCCGAAGGAACTGGACGATTTTTAGTTCGATCCATCAATTTATCCAAGTCTTTCTCAATAACCTGATTATAAGCATTTGAAGCCCCAACCATACAATACCCACCAATGCAAAGCATGATCAAAACCGACCATTGAAAAGGATGCTCCTCACTGAATCCCAATAGGTATCCCGCAATCGAAGAAAACAAAACACTAATAGCTAAACCTGCTTTAGTGATTTCTTTAAAATCCGTGAAAACCGTTTTAAGGGAAAATGTATTTGTAGCCGTATTCAATGCCGTTTTCATTAAGTTTTATAAAACTGATGCAAAAGTAACTTAACAAAAGGGATTTGGCAAAAAACTATTCATAAAAATGATTTTAAAATAAAAACTAATAATTACTTAGTGGAAGCAAACACAAAAGTTAGCGAGAAATAAGAATGAGTTATTGTTTTTCTTGGAGCTATTTCCAGCTTTCCGCTCTATCTTTTTATTTTTTTAAAGAAAAAATAAAAAGGATGCCGCTGTAATCTGGGCTAGGGGATTTATTTTATTAATGACGTTAATTCTCATATTAAACCGCGTTGCAAACGCTACGCCCCCTCC
>NZ_JBAWDL010000131.1:0-1878 GCF_049590715.1 Flavobacterium sp. | reverse complement strand
AGAAAGTATCGTAGTGAGCAAAAACGCTACTCCTGATATGAATGCTAATTTTGCTGGGGGGTATGTTGAAATACGTACTAAAGCCATTCCTAAAAACAATTTCACTTCTTTTTCGATAGGAACTTCCTATAACAGCATCAGTACGTTCAACGAACGTTTGACCAAAAAAGAGGGGGCTTATGATTACCTCGGATTTGATGATGGATCAAAAAGTTATCCTTCAGGATTAGCCGTTTTACCTATACCAACAAAAGAATCCGAATCGGGGGCTTTTATAGAACAATCCAAATTATTCAAAAATGATAATTTCACAACCTATAAAACGTATGCTGCTCCTGGAACTTCGTTACAGTTTGCTTTAGGGCGTGCGTATGATATTAGTGATAAGGCACGTTGGGGTTTTGTGGGTTCATTGCTTTTCAAAAACACTCAAGATCAATTAAAAATTGAACATTCAGAAAGGGGATGGAGACCGAATAACTATTACAAACCTGCCACTGGGACTTTAAAATACGGAACATTAGAGCAATATGGTTTTAAGAACTCAGGTGCCAGTTACAGTTTTAATTCGACGTTGGGAGGTATGTTTAATACAGGTTTGCAAATAGGGAAAAGCAAGATTACCCTTCGTAATATTTGGATGCACATCTATAATAGTCAGCTAACACAAACTACGGGATGGAACAATGAACCTGCTATTAGTGATATTTTAAATGGAAATGAATTGCCTTATACACAAGAGACTAGCTATCCTGTGTATCAAACCTTTCTTCAAAATAAAATTGAAGGAGATCATAAATTAGGAGATTTTGAAATCAATTGGTATGCTGCTTATGGTACAACGAGTAAAGATACTAAGGATGCTACTTTTATAAATAGAGGAAGAATAAAAGTGGGGGAAGATATCTTTGAATCTTACGGCGTGTATAATAGTCAAATAGCAGGTTTTAGAAGAGCAAATTTTACTAATGATGAAAAAAATTACAATGCTGCAGTCAATTTTAAATACGATTTTAATATTGGAGCTTCCATTCAAAATTCAATTAAGGGAGGCTATTTCGGAACTTATAAAAAAGCAACGAATCAGCAAGGATCAGAAGGTTTGGTAGTAGTAGGACAAGGGACAAAAAATTCAGCAGTAATTGATATTCCTCTTTCTGATTTATTAGACGGTTCACACTACAATTGGGGTGGTTTTGGATGGCTCAGAACCACAACTTATGGTAATGAATACATAGGCGATGTCAAAATTCACTCTCCATTCTTGATGGTTGATAACAAAATAAGTTCGTTGGTTAGATTGGTATGGGGAATGCGTGCCGAAAGCTATATTTATACACAAATTGCCAGTCAGGCGGACAATGCAGGTTCGTTTGAAACGGTTCAAAGAGACGAATCAATATGGCAATACTTGCCGTCAGCCAATCTTACCATTAGTCCTACTAACAAAATGAATGTTCGGTTAGGTTATAACAAATCCGTACTCCGACCCCAATTTGCCGAACGATTAAATATGCCTTATTATGATCCCATTCGGAAAGCAATCGTCTTGAATTATACCCAAGGAATTGTATCTTCTGTAGTTAATAATTATGATTTTAAGCTAGAATGGTTTCCAACCCGTGGCGAAATTTTATCCTGTGGTATTTATAGTAAAAATATTGAAAACCCTATTGAAGCCGTGAATGCAGCTAACGGAGGCGCAAGGTATATTTATAATATGAATTCCAAAAGTGCCAAATTAATCGGGGTAGAGATGGAGATTTATAAAAACTTATCCTTTCTTGGGGAGGGTGATGCACTAGAACGAATCTTTTTCTATGGAAATGCCGCTTTTAATAATACAAAAGTAACAGGGTATAAACAAATTGACGGTTT
>NZ_JBAWDL010000130.1:0-15709 GCF_049590715.1 Flavobacterium sp. | reverse complement strand
GAATGTGTCTACAGGTCTTGTTGATGTTCCTTCGAATACGCCATCAGGAAGCTATGTTATTACATATAACATCTGTGAAAAAGGGACGAATCCTTTGTCAATATTATGTGATAAGGCGACAGTAACTATTGAAGTTCCATCTCCATCTGTATCTGTTTTTGCAGATGATGATTCTGATAATCCAATATTGAGTAGTAATGTAGCTCAATCTGTTTTAAATGTATTTTCTAATGATTTTATAGGTGTGCATCATGCTACTAATAGCAATGTTGACTTAGTAGTTACCATTGTTGATCCAAAAGGTTTTATTAGTTTAAAATCTGACGGAACAGTTGAACTTGCTCCTAATGCACCTGCAGGAACGTATGAATTAACTTATAAAATTTGTAGTAAAGTAATTTTTGGTGACTGTGATACCGCAACTGCTACAGTTGTTGTAATAAGTCAAACTCCATCTATAAGTATTATTAAAACGGCTACTGCAATTGATGAAAATAAAGATGGTTTTGCAACCGCAGGTGAAACTATAAGATATAATTTTAGTATAACCAATACAGGGAATGTTCCTTTGACAAATATCAAGATAGTCGATTTGTTACCAGGGTTAGTTCTTACTGGAGCCCCAATAACTTTGATGGTGGGTGAAAAGGATACAGCAACTTTTGTTGGTATCTATAAAATAACTCAAGCAGATGCGTCAAATGAAAAAGTGTTAAATCAGGCTACGGTTTATGGAACAAGCCCATTAGGAGTGGTAGTTAGTGATTTTTCGGATGTATACAGTATAATTACCGATGTGTCAACAGTACTACCAGTTAAAAATTGTGTTATCAAGGTTTTAAATGCATTGACGCCAAACAATGATGGAGACAATGACTACCTTCATATTGAAGGTTTAGATTGTTTTTCTAACAATGCAGTAGAAATATATAATCGTTGGGGAGTGTTAGTGTTTGAAACTAATAATTATAATAATAAGGATAATGTTTTTAATGGATATTCAAGAGGAAGAGTTACAGTAAGTCAGTCTGAGGGGTTACCTACAGGGACATACTTCTATATTATTAAATATGTTGATCTCAATGGAGATGGAATGCAAAAATCAGGATATTTATATTTAAGTAGATAATGTATAGCAAAATGAAGCTGTCTCTCTTGTCGGATAGCTTCATTTTTGTCGATTGATAATAATTTTTTTTTCTCCAAAGTTTTTAAGAGAATCTGATAATTAAGTTTTTAGTTATAAAAAAGTAATGGTTATTGAATATTTTTTTTAAATTTATACTTCATTAAAATTATTGGATATGACTGTAGATCAAATATTAAGCATTAAAGGGAGACAGATTTTTTCTATTGTTTCAACAATTTCAGTTTATGATGCCTTGAAGGTTATGGGCGAGAAAAATGTCGGGGCATTGTTAGTTATGGATGATGATGAAATAGTGGGTATTCTATCCGAAAGAGATTATGCAAGGAAAATTGTTCTTAAAGAGAAAACCTCAAAAGGGACTTTAGTAAAAGAGATTATGGGCACAGGAATAATTACTGTAAAACCAACTGATAACATTGACTTTTGTATGGGTTTGATGAGTGGTAGACGAATCAGGCATTTACCAGTGGTTGAGGATAATGTTGTTTTTGGGGTGATCTCAATTGGAGATGTAGTAAAAGCTATTATTGAGATGCAAAAAGAAACCATAAATCATTTAGATGCATACATAAATGGGACACAAGTATAACTTTTTGTCAGTGAGACTTAAATAGCTGCAAATTAGTGTAGCTATTTTTTTTGTACCAATATAAATTTGGGATTTTAACAAAAGAATATGATAAAAGCTTCCGTTTTAAGCCAAGACTTATATCTTTGTAAACTAGATAAATCTGAGATATGGATAAAAATAGTAAAAGGAGAGAAGCGTTATTGTATCATGCTAAACCTACACCTGGTAAAATTCAGGTTGTTCCTACAAAAAAGTACGCTACTCAAAGAGATTTATCTTTGGCTTATTCGCCAGGAGTTGCAGAACCATGTTTAGAGATTGCAAAGGATGTAAATAATGTTTATAAATATACCGCCAAAGGAAACTTAGTAGCTGTAATTACTAATGGTACGGCCGTTTTAGGTCTTGGTGATATTGGTCCAGAAGCATCAAAACCAGTAATGGAAGGGAAAGGTTTATTGTTTAAAATTTTTGCTGATATTGATGTTTTTGATATTGAGATTGACACTAAAAATATAGAAGAATTTATTCAGACAGTTAAGAATATCGCTCCTACTTTTGGAGGGATTAATTTAGAAGATATTAAAGCACCTGAATCTTTCGAGATTGAGCGTCGATTAGTGGAGGAATTAAATATTCCTGTAATGCATGATGATCAACACGGAACGGCTATTATTTCTGCAGCTGCTTTGATTAATGCATTGGAATTAGCGGATAAAAAACCTGAAGATGTAAAGGTTGTAGTTTCTGGAGCTGGTTCAGCTGCATTGGCGTGTGCCGATTTGTATAGGTTGTTAGGGGTGAAAATGGATAATATTTTTATGTTTAATAGCAAAGGTCTTTTGACCCAAAAGAATACTTCATTATCTGAATTGCAACAAAAGTATGCTAAAGATATGGAGTCAATCAATCTTCAACAAGCATTAGTGGGGGCTGATGTCTTTATTGGCTTGTCTTCTGGGAATATTATGTCGGCTCAAATGTTATTAGGAATGGCTGACAATCCTATTGTTTTTGCAATGGCTAATCCTACCCCTGAAATCGATTATAATTTAGCAATTCAGACAAGAAAAGATATTATCATGGCAACAGGAAGATCTGATCATCCTAACCAAGTGAATAACGTTCTTGGTTTTCCATATATTTTTAGAGGAGCATTAGATGTTCGTGCTACAAAAATTAATGAAGCTATGAAAATGGCGGCTGTTAAAGCTTTGGCATCACTTGCAAAAGAATCTGTTCCTGAACAAGTAAATGTAGCTTATGGCGCTACTAAATTAGTTTTTGGTAGAGAGTATATCATTCCTAAACCATTTGATCCAAGATTAATTTCGATAGTGGCACCTGCAGTAGCAAGAGCAGCTATGGATTCAGGAGTTGCTCAACATCCAATCACTGATTGGAACAAATATGAAGAGGAATTAATGGAGCGTTTAGGGAATGATAATAAAATGCTCCGAATGATTACTAATAAAGCTAAAATGGATCCTAAACGAATCGTTTTTGCAGAAGCAGAGCATTTAGATGTTTTAAAAGCGGCTCAAATAGTTTATGAAGAAGCGATTGCTATTCCAATTTTACTAGGTAATAAAGAGATAATACTCGAATTGATGCAGGAATTAGGTTTTGATGCTGATATTGAAATTATTGATCCAAAGGAAAAAGAAGAAGAAGGACGTAGAAAACGTTTTGCAGAAGCCCATTGGGGATCCAGAAAACGAAGAGGTATTTCATTGTATGATGCTGAAAGGTTAATGCGTGAAAGAAATTATTTTGCAGCAATGATGGTAAATGTTGGTGAAGCTGATGGATTAGTTGCAGGTCATACTAGAAGTTATCCAACAGTTGTTAAACCGATGTTGCAATTGATAGGCAAAGCCCATCGAGCATCTATTGTTGCTACAACAAATTTGATGATGAGTGCTAGAGGACCGATGTTCTTTTCGGATACAGCTATTAATATCGATCCAACAGCTGATGAATTGGCTAAAATTGCTTTAATGACGGCTAAAACGGCTAGAATGTTTGGTGTTCAACCAGTTATTGCCATGGTTTCCTATTCTAATTTTGGTTCTTCAGTAGATCCTAAAGCAACAAAAATAAGAGATGCTGTTGCTTTATTGCATGAGCACCATCCTGATTTAATAGTTGATGGTGAAATTCAATCGGATTTTGCTTTGAATCCTGAAATGCTTAAAGAGAAATTTCCTTTTTCAAAATTAGCAGGAAAGAAAGTAAATACGTTGATTTTTCCAAATTTAGATGCAGCAAATATTACCTATAAACTTTTAAAGGAATTAAATAAAGTGGAATCCATTGGTCCAATTATGATGGGAATGGATAAACCAGTTCATATTTTTCAATTAGGAGCCAGTGTTGAAGAAATGGTGAATATGGCAACTATTGCCGTGCTGGATGCTCAGGAAAAAGGGAAAAAGAAAAAATAGAAGACTAATTATTACTCCTTGATCTTAATTGTAAGGTCAAGGTGTTTATATTTAATAATAAATGATAGCACATTTGCAAGGGAAATTGGTTGAAAAAACACCAACTGATGTAGTGATTGATTGTGGGGGAGTAGGGTATCATGTTAATATTTCACTTCATACGTATTCATTATTACCTAATACAGATTTTATAAAATTGTTTACATATCTTCAAATTAAAGAAGATGCGCATACCTTATTTGGATTTGTAGAAAAATCAGAAAGAGAGATTTTTAAATTATTGCTTTCTGTTTCAGGAATAGGAGCAAGTATTGCAAGAACGATGTTGTCTTCCTTGGAGCCAAAGCAAATTATCAATGCAATTGCTTCTGGGGATGTCCTAACGATTCAGTCTATCAAAGGAATTGGTGCTAAAACAGCACAGCGGGCGATATTAGATTTAAAAGACAAAGTGATAAAATTGTACGATATAGATGAAGTTTCTATGTCGCAAAGCAATACAAATCGAGATGAAGCGTTATCTGCACTGGAGGTTTTAGGTTTTGCACGTAAAACATCTGAAAAAATTATTGAAAAAATTGTCAAAGAAGATCCAGAAGCTTCGGTAGAAGCAATTATCAAAAAAGCTTTGAAAAACTTATAAAAATTAAAAACACGAATTTATATGTGTAAAATTTATACTTTTTTACTGGTTTTGTTTTGTTGTTTTGTATCGCTAGCTCAAGTGAATACAGTTGCTCAAGATACAGTGAAAAAAGGAGTTGCTTTAGGAAAAGTTCAATTGAAAAATCCTCAAAGTGTTCTCTCAGCATATACGTATGATCCAATTTCAGATAGGTATCTTTATAATAATACTGTGGATGGCTTTTCAATTAATTATCCTATAATTTTAACACCAAGGGAATACGAAGCTTTATTAATGAAAGAGTCTATGAGGGATTATTTCAAGAAAAAGGCGGATGCTATTGATGGTAAAAAAGAGGGAAGTGAAGAGGCTAAAAAAGATTTACTACCTAAGTATTATGTGAATTCTGGATTATTTGAAACTATTTTTGGAGGAAATACAATTGATGTAAAACCTACTGGATCGGTAGAAATGGATTTGGGAGCACGCTATACCAAACAGGATAATCCTTCGTTTTCACCAAGAAATAGATCGAACTTAGCTTTTGATTTTAATCAAAGGATAAGCATGAGTTTAATGGGGAAAGTGGGTACGCGACTGAATGTAAATGCTAATTACGATACGGAGTCTACTTTTGCTTTTCAAAACCTATTAAAATTAGATTATTCTCCAACGGAAGATGATATTATTCAAAAAATTGAAGTGGGTAATGTAAGCATGCCACTTAATAGTTCGTTAATTCGTGGTGCACAAAGTTTATTTGGGGTCAAAGCACAGCTGCAATTTGGTAAAACAACCGTTACTGGTGTGTTTTCTGAGCAAAAATCACAAACTAAAAGTGTCGTAGTCCAAGGTGGTGGAACGATACAAGATTTTGATGTGTATGCTTTGGATTACGATAATGACAGGCACTTTTTCTTGTCACAGTATTTTCGAAACAAATATGATACATCACTAAAAAATTATCCATTTATTGATAGCCGTGCACAAATTACTAGGATTGAGGTATGGGTTACTAATAAACAAAACCGTGTCAATGCAAATTCAAATAATTTAAGAAACATTATAGGGCTTCAGGATTTGGGTGAAGCTCAGATTACAGGAATTCCGGACAGTCAAATCGTAGTAAGAAATCCATCTGCTGGGATGTTTTACACCCCAATAGATTCTCCTACGGATAATAAAAATAACGGTTATGATCCTAGTCGAATTCAAGCTGGTTCGGGTTTATTGAATAACAATATTCGAGAAATGGCAACAGCTGATCTAGGTTTTAATGCTTATACAGCTAGAGAAGGTCAAGATTATTCGAAACTTGAAAATGCTAGAAAATTAACTTCAAATGAGTTTACGTATCATCCACAATTGGGGTATATCTCGTTACAGCAAAGATTATCAAATGATGAAGTCTTAGCAGTAGCTTTTGAATATACCATAGGTGATAATGTCTATCAAGTTGGGGAATTTGGGAATGATGGAGTAGAGTCCACTGTGGTTACAGGAGTTAATGCTAATCAAGCGGTTGTTACTCAGAGTTTGATACTAAAAATGCTGAAAAGTAACTTGACTAACGTTCAAAATCCTATTTGGAACTTGATGATGAAGAATATTTATCAAATTCCGGGAGCTTATCAAGTGAAGCAAGAGGATTTTAGATTTAATATCCTATACACTGATCCTTCGCCTTTGAATTATATTACTGAAGCTAAAGATGCATCAGGTAATATCGTTCCTTTTCCAGATAATCCAACAGTAGATAAGAAGGTTAAAGAGAACCCATTGTTGAAAGTATTCAATCTAGATAAATTGAACTACAACAATGACCCTCAAACTGGTGGTGATGGTTTCTTTGATTTCATGCAAGGACTTACTATAGATGCTCAAAACGGAAGAATTATATTTACGACCAAAGAACCTTTTGGGCAATTGCTTTTTGATAAATTAAAAGACAATAATAATCCTGCGGATGTTAGTAATTATGCTGATCCAACCACTTATAACGGCAATCAAAAAAAATATGTTTTTAGATCTATGTATCGCAGTACACAATCTGGTGCTTTGCAAGACAGTGATAAAAATAAATTTTTATTAAGAGGGAAATATAAATCAACAGGCGGAGATGGAATTCCTATTGGGGCATTTAATGTTCCTCAAGGATCTGTAGTAGTTACTGCTGGAGGACGAAAATTAGTAGAAGGAGTTGATTATAGTGTTAATTATCAACTAGGCCGTGTTCAAATATTAGACGCCTCACTTCAAGCTTCCAATACTCCAATTAATATTTCTTTAGAAAATAATTCTATTTTTGGTCAACAAACTACCCGATTTATGGGAGTGAATATCGAGCATAAAATATCAGACAAATTTGTAATAGGGGGAACTTATTTGAATATGTCAGAAAGACCATTTACTCAAAAATCAAATTATGGACAAGAATCTATAAATAATACCATATTTGGATTCAATACAAATTTTGCTACTGAGGTTCCGTTTTTTACTAGATTGGTTAATAAATTACCAAACGTAGATACTGATGTTCCTTCTAATTTATCTGTAAGAGGTGAGATTGCTTTTTTACGTCCTGATGCTTCAAAAATTGACAGTTTTGGTGGTGAGTCTACAATTTATGTGGATGATTTTGAGGGTTCACAATCTACTATTGATATGCGTTCAGCTTACTCGTGGAGTTTATCCTCCACACCTTTTATTAATAATGATAAGGATAATACCTATTTTGCACTAGACAATTCCTTGCAATATGGATTCAAAAGATCAAAGTTAGCATGGTACACTATTGACCCTATTTTTTATACCTCCAAACCTTCAGGTATTTCAAATGATGATTTGTCATTAAATAAAACTAGAAGAGTTTATAGTGGTGAATTGTATCCTAATACTGATATTCCTTTAGGTCAAACACAAGTGGTGAGTACATTAGATTTGACTTACTTTCCATCAGAACGAGGGCCATATAATAACAATCCTAATTTTTCAGCAGATCCAAAAGGTAATTTTGGAGGGATAATTAGGTCGATAAATTCTACTAATTTTGAACAAGGAAATGTAGAGTATATTCAATTTTGGGTACAAGATCCGTATGTAGGAAAAGGAGAGGTGTCAGCTGCAAACACTGGAAAGTTATATTTTAACTTAGGTGAAATATCAGAAGATATTTTGAAAGATGGTAGGAAACAATTTGAAAACGGATTAGGTGCAGATCAAATATTGGTTAATCCAAGACCTATATGGGGAGATGTGCCAGCATCACAATCGTTGATTTATGCTTTTGATTCTAATCAAAATAATCGTACTAATCAAGATGTTGGATTAGATGGATTGCCAAATAATAAAGAAGGAGAAGTTTATACTAATTTTGCCTCGGAACTGGATCCTGCGGCAGACGATTATACTTTTTATTTAAATAAATCCGGAAGTGTGATTGATAGGTATAAGAATTATAATGGGCTACAAGGGAATTCAGCTGTAGATATTAATGATGTTAATAGAGCTTCAACCGCTGTACCTGACGTTGAAGATGTCAATAGAGATAATACGATGAATACGATTAATGCCTATTATGAATATAGCATTGATGTAAAAAAAGGAATGCAAGTTGGTGAAAATAACATAGCTGATATTAGAGAAACGGAGGTTACTTTGCCAAATGGTGAGACTACATCAGCAAGATGGATTCAATTTAAAATTCCTGTACAACAACCCAAAAACATTATTGGAAATATTTCAGATTTTAGATCCATTCGTTTTATGCGAATGTTTATGACTGGTTTTGATAGTGAAATAACCTTGCGTTTTGGTTCTTTGGATTTGGTAAGAGGAGAATGGAGAAGGTATACTAATACACTTGATTTTAAGGATACTAATGTTGCGGATGATGACACTGAATTAGATGTGTTAACAGTGAATGTTCAGGAGAACGATACCAGATGTCCCATTAATTATATTCAGCCTCCTGGTGTTCAAAGAGAGCAATTGTATAATAATAATACAGTAATCAATCAGAATGAGCAAGCATTGTCTTTGAAAATTTCAGGAAGTGGATTGCAACCTGAAGATGCAAGAGCAGTTTTTAAAAATGTTAGTATTGATATGCGTCAGTATAAAAAAATGAAAATGTTTTTACACGCTGAAAGTCTCCCAATGCAAACCGAACTTAAGGATGGTCAAATGTCTGCCTTTATTCGTTTTGGTAATGATTTTACGGATAACTTTTATCAAGTTGAAATTCCATTAAAAGTTACTGTGCCTTCTGGTTGTTCTCCATTGAGTGCGGAATTGGTTTGGCCTGCAGCAAATGAAATTGATTTAGCTTTGAGTTTATTAACCAAATTAAAAATTAAATCGAAGAGTGTTAATATCGCTAATTTGCCATTAGATGGAATATATTATTCAGATGATGATTTGGCAAATAATCCTGATGGTGATGGAGATCCAAAATTGCGTTTGGGTATTAAAGGAAACCCTAATTTTGGCTTGACACGAACATTAATGGTAGGGGTAAAAAACAATATACTTTTAGACCCTGCTTTAGATGAACAAAGAATAAAAGGGGAAGTGTGGTTTAATGAGCTTCGTTTAGCAGATATGGACAATTCAGGAGGTATGGCTGCCTTATTGAATGTAGATACTAATTTCGCAGATTTTGCTACTATTTCAGCTACAGGAAAGAAAAGTACAGCTGGTTTTGGTGCGATAGAACAAGGACCTAATGAGAGAAGCCGTGAGGATGTACAACAATATAATATTGTGACTAATATTAATTTAGGTAAATTACTTCCAAATAAATGGGGGGTTAATTTACCATTTAATTATTCAGTAGGTGAAGAAACAATTACTCCACTATATGATCCATTTAATGCTGATATTAAAATTCAAGAATTACTAGATAACACTGATAGTAAAGAAGAAAGGGATAACATTGTAAACAGAGCCATAGATTATACAAAACGTACGAGTATTAATTTTATTGGTGTTAGGAAACAAAGAAGTCCTGAGCAAAAACAACATATTTACGATCCTGAAAATTTCACTTTTTCGCAGTCGTATAATAAAGTGGAACGTCATGATTATGAGATTAAAGACTATTTGGACCAACAAGCAAGTTCATCTGTTGATTATGGATATAGTTTTCAATCGAAACCAATAGAGCCCTTCAAGAAAACAAATTTCATGAAGAAAAGTACCTATTGGAAATTATTAAGTGATTTTAATTTTAATTATTTGCCAACTAATATTTCGTTTAATACAAGTGTTATTAGGCAGTACAACCGTCAAGAATTTAGACAAGTTGAAAATGTTGATGGAATTGGACTTGATCCTTTGTATAGAAGAAATTTTGCTTTTAATTATCAATATGGATTCAATTATAATTTAACAAAATCATTGAAATTAGGATATAGTGCTACTTCAAATAATATTGTTAAAAATTATTTGAATGATAATGATGAACCCATTGATGATTTTACCATTTGGAGCGGTTATTGGGATCCAGGACAAGCTTATAACCATACCCAGCAATTGGTGGTAAATTATGAATTACCAATCAATAAAATCCCGCTTTTTAGTTTTGTGAAGGCAAATTATGTTTATACAGGAAACTATAGTTGGCAACGTTCTTCTACTTTTTTATCAGAAATAGAAATAGAGGGAAGTACTTATAATTTAGGAAATACGGTTCAAAATTCTAGGGCACATACTTTGAACAGTAGTTTCAATATGGATATGTTGTATAAGTATTTAGGGTTGGGTAAAAAATCAGCGGTAAAACAAGCTGTTAAGCCAAAAACAATACCAAAACCAGGAGAGAAAGTTGTGAATACTACGGCTAAGCCTGTGGCTAAGGAGAATCCTTTTATGGATGGATTGATAGGGGTTTTGACTAGTGTAAAAAACATACAAATTAATTATACGGATAATAGTGGAACCGTGTTACCAGGATTTACACCTGGGTTAGGATTTTTTGGGTCTTCAAAACCAACTTTAGGTTTTATTTTTGGTAGTCAAGACGATGTGCGATTTGAAGCAGCAAAAAATGGTTGGTTAACTGATTATCAAGATTTCAATCAAAACTTTACTCAGGTAAATAATAAAACATTGAAAGCAACTGCAAATGTAGATTTGTTTCCTGATTTGAAAATTGATTTAAATGCGGATCGTTCTTGGTCAGAGAATTTTTCAGAGCAATATGATGTGTCCTCTAATGGAACGTATAATTCGCGTTCGCCTTATACTTATGGAATGTTTTCAATTTCTACGGTACTAATTGGTACTGCATTCTCTGCAAGTGATGAAAATTCATCGGGTGCATTTGATGATTTTAGAGAGAATAGATTGGAAATTGCAAATCGTTTGGCCTCTGAAAAAGGGATTGATATTACAAATCCTGTTAATCTTGATGCCGAAGGCTTCCCACGTGGTTTTGGTAAAAACAACCAAGCCGTTTTGATTCCTGCTTTTATGGCAGCCTATACAGGAGGAAATGCTTCAAAATCGTCATTAGGAGCTTTTAGAGATGTTCCAATACCTAACTGGACGATAAAATATAATGGGTTGATGCGCTATGAGCTGTTTAAAAAGAACTTTAAACGTTTTTCATTGCAACATAATTATCGAGCGTCTTATACAGTTAATCAATACCGTTCGAATTTTAAATATGATGAAAACCCAGGTGGAGTTGATGATAGTGGTAACTTCTTCAATAAAACTTTGATTTCAAATATTAATTTAGTAGAACAATTCAGTCCCCTAGTTCGAGTAGATTTCGAATTGAAAAATGCGTTTAAATTCCTTACTGAAATTAAAAAAGATAGAGCGTTGTCAATGAGTTTTGATAACAACCTATTGACGGAAGTAAAAGGTATCGAATACATCGTAGGGTTAGGATACCGATTCAAAGATATTATTTTCTCTTCACGATTGGCCGATAGTCCATCGGGCGTTATCAAAGGAGATATTAATATGAAAGCTGATTTGTCCTATCGGAACAATCAAACCATTGTTCGTTATTTGAATTATGATAACAATCAATTGGCAGGTGGTCAGGATATTTGGTCATTGAAGTTAACTGCTGATTATTCGTTTAGTAAAAATCTAACAGCAATCTTTTATTATGATCATTCATTTTCTAATGCTGTAATATCAACATCGTTTCCATTGACAAACATTCGTTCTGGTTTTACACTGCGTTATAATTTTGGAAATTAATTTTAAACAGATCATGTTAAACGGAATTAACGCAAATTAATTTATATTGAATTCTAAAATATTGTTTTAGAAAATAAATTAGCGAATCAACGGTGGTTTTTTTAAATCTTGCGTTGTTCTGAAATAGAAGATTGTTACATTTGCAAAATAAAAATTCAATTATCAATTATCAATACGGTTAAAATGAGTATACCATCAAATTTAAAGTACACAAAGGATCACGAATGGGTTAGTTTAGAAGGTGATATTGCAACTATTGGGATTACCCATTTTGCTCAAAAAGAGTTAGGAGATATCGTTTATGTTGAAGTAGAGACTTTGGATCAAGTTCTAGAACAAGATGAAGTTTTTGGTACGGTTGAAGCGGTGAAAACAGTTTCTGACTTATTTCTTCCATTAGCGGGTGAAATCATTGAGTTTAATGATTCTCTAGAAGATACTCCTGAGGCAGTTAATAGTGATCCTTATGGAGCAGGTTGGATGATAAAAGTAAAGGTTTCGAATGTTGCTGCATATGATGCATTGCTTTCGGATGAAGATTATAAACAATTGATAGGTGCTTAAAAAAATATTTTTTTTATCAGCTTTTTTTTGGACATCTATTGTATTGGTGCTTTGTTTGATCCGTTTGGATAATGCTCCCAAAGTTGATGTTGTGAATTTTGATAAATATATACACACCTTATTTCATTTTATTTTTACAATGCTTTGGTATTTGTATTTTAGATTACAATTTAAAAATGACAATAAATACAAACCATTTGTAGTTTCTTTTGTAATGTCGGTATTGTTTGGTGTTTTCATTGAAATAGTACAACAATGTTGCACGCAAAATCGTTCGGGTGATTTGTTTGATGTTTTTGCTAATATCTTAGGAGCAACTTTAGCAATCAGTTTATTTTATATTTTAGACAATTATAAATGTTTGAAAAAGATAAGTTAATTTAAATCCCACTAAGGTGGGATTTTTTCTTTTAGTTTTTTTTGATTCCCATAGAATTATATACTTACGATTAAATATGAAAAAGCTTTTTTTTACTTCTCTATTGTTCTTAGTGACATATTTTTCTATTTCTCAAAACACCGCTTATGGTATCCAAGAGCGTTTTCCTGTTTTTGATCAGTGTAAAAACGTAGCTAATAGTGAACTGGAAAATTGTTTTTATACAGAAGTTCAGGATTTTGTTTTTCAAAATTTTGTACTACCAAAATCTTTTCAAAATGATAGCTTTAAAGGAGAGATAAAAGTCCTTTTTGAAGTAAATGCTACAGGTGTTTTTAAAGTAATGTATGTTGATGCCGTTGATGAACAATTAATCAAAGAGACAAAAAGGGTTTTTGGTTTGTTTCCAAAGATTCAACCGCCAACATATAATGGGAAACCAAATTATTCCAAATACAACTATACGATCTTACTTCCGTTACAAAAAACAGAGCAGTTAGCGGTTGCTGTTAGACCAACTGCAAGATTGAATGCAAATCAATCCAAAGAACTTACAGAATTAGAAAGTATAGTATATCATAAATATTCAAATCCAGAATTCGAAAGTCATTTGAATATTCCCTTTTCGCATAGTTATTATGCGCATTTTGATTCCTCTTTAAATCAAGTGGGCAGCAATAGTCATACTGCTTCAAAACCGTATACGTATGCCGAGGTTTCTAAATATTACAATTTAAAAGAAGCCAATGAAAAGGTACAAAAAAAAGCTTCTGGCTGGTGGGCAAAAAAATGGTGGAATGAAAACATGGTGGCTATTCAAGGAGAGGATTACTGGTTCAATGTCAATCCCATTGTAGATTTGCAATTAGGAAAAGACAGCGAGAGTAAAGCTTCCTATACCTATGTAAATACACGTGCAATTAATTTCAGAGGAGGTCTGGGGAGTCAATTGAATTTTACTACGACCATTTACGAAAGTCAAGGCCGTTTTGCCGATTATTTTAATCGTTATGCTGAATCGATAAAACCTTCAGGTGGTAATCCCGCAATTATTCCAGGAATTGGTATTGCTAAAGATTTTAAGACTGATGCTTATGATTTTCCTTTGGCCGAAGCCAATTTGACTTTTACACCTAATAAATTTATTGATTTACAATTGGGTTATGGACGTAATTTTATAGGAGATGGATATCGTTCTTTGTTAGAAAGTGATGGTGCCAGTCCATATCCGTATTTTAAAATAAATACGAATTTTTGGAAAATTAAATATACAAATACCTATATGTGGCTTAAGGATGTTCGTCCTGATGTTACAGTTGATAAAACGTATGCTACCAAATTTATGGCCAATCATTATTTGAGTTGGAACGTTTCGAATCGCTTAAATTTAGGTTTCTTTGAATCTGTAATTTGGACAAATACAAATGATAGAGGATTTGATGTGAGTTTTGTGAATCCTATAGTGTTTTATCGTTCGGTTGAGTTTGCTTCATCCTCTAAAACAGGAAACGCTCTATTAGGATTGACCTATAAATACAAATGGAATAACAGTGTGAATTTGTACGGACAATTTTTATTAGATGAATTCTCGCTTGGGGATATTAAAAAAGGAGATAATAGCTGGAAGAATAAATACGGGTATCAATTAGGAGTAAAATATTTCAATGCATTCAAAGTTGATAATCTAGTTCTTCAGTTAGAATACAATCATGTGCGTCCATACGTGTATTCACACAGTAATCCTATTACGAATTACGGACACAACAATCAAAGTGTCGGGCATCAATGGGGCGGTAATTTTGAAGAGTTTTTAGTAATTGCTCGTTATCACAAAGACCGTTATTTTGCAGATGCCAAGTTCACCATAGGAACTCGTGGGTTTGATCTTGCAGATACAGGAGCTAAATCCAATTATGGAGGAAATATTTATAGAGACTACGATTTAGATCGTTACGCTGACTCAGAAGTAAAAGTAGGGCAAGGAAACAAGACTTCTGTTTTTATTGCTGATCTACAAGCGGGTTATTTGGTGAATCCTGCAACCAACTTAAAGCTATTCGCGAGTTATATTTATCGAAATTTTAATCCAACGCAAGATACGACAACTACATTCAAAGAAACGACCAATTGGTTTAGTTTAGGTTTGCGTGCTGATGTGTTCAATTGGTATTTTGATTATTAGAAAATAGAATTTATAGGTTGTTAAATTAAGGAGCAGGATGAGTCGTTACCTCAATAACGTTTCGTCCTGCTCTTCGCTATATCTCTTGTATTGGCTGCCGCCATACAAGAGGATGTTGCTGCGATCAGGGCTAGTTATGACTTTTTGTTTTTCATATTTACCAATTATAAGAAAACAATAAATGAAAAAGTTGTTTTATGATTTGTAAGAAAAAAATCAATATATTTGAAATGAATAAAGTATGACCCTTGTCATACATATCTACCCTTATTTGGGTGGCTTTGTATGATTTAGTCATACATATATACTAGTTAGGCATAATGTTAAAAAAAACGAAGTCAAGAATATTAAGTTACAAAAGACAAAACTTAAATTTTAAAAACTAAACCAAATGTTATGATTAATTCGAATGAATTAAATGATTATTCAAATAAAGTTTATGAATATCTAAAAAAGAATAATAGCAAATTACTCGAAAACATAGCATTGCAACCTTCCGACTTTGGAAAAAACCACATTTTTATAGAACTTATCACCAAAAATGAAAATAGCTCTTCAAATTTATTCTTA
>NZ_JBAWDL010000129.1:0-3139 GCF_049590715.1 Flavobacterium sp. | reverse complement strand
GATCTTCTTGACTCGCCAATTGTTGCACCGAAAGTATCATTCCGTCCACCTTAGCATCGTCCACGAGCAACCGTTTCTCCATAGCTAAGTCTTCCCCGTTGTAGTTGGCTAAATCTTGTTGATTGATGGCATTCAAAGCTTCTCTTTCTTGTTCCAAAAGTGTCGCCATTGTACTCAATACGGCGTTTCTTTTTTCTATGGATAATAATGTGTTCATTTTTCTAAATGTGTTTTTATTAGCAGTTGACTTTAGTACTTTAGACTATAAGACCTTTGACTAATTTACTTCAACTCAGCCAAACTCTCTTGCAACGCTACTACAAAAGTATCAATTGCCGCCGTTGTAATCGTTAATGGGGGTAAAATTCTCAACAAATTTTTGTTGTTCGCTCCACCAGTAAAAATATGTTTTTCGATAATCATTTTCTTTCTCAAGGCACTTACGTCAAAATCAAATTCGACACCTAGCATCAATCCTCTTCCTTTAACCTTAATGATTTCAGGAATCACTTTGATTGCTTCAAGGAAATAGGCTTCTACTTTTTTAGCATTTTCAATCAAGTTTTTGCTTTCAATCACATCAAGAACCGCAATACCCGCAGCACAAGCCAAATGACTTCCACCAAAAGTAGTTCCTAACAATCCGTAACTCGCTTTGAATTTAGGTGAAATCAAAACCCCACCAATAGGGAAACCGTTCCCCATTCCTTTAGCAGTTGTGATGATATCTGGATTGATTCCGTGGTGTTGAAAAGCAAAAAACTTTCCACTTCTTCCGTATCCTGATTGTACTTCGTCTAAGATTAGAACAACATCGTTCGCAGCACAAACTTTTTCTAAAGCTTGAAAAAATTCGGTTGTTCCTTGGTCTAAACCACCAACACCTTGAATAGGTTCGATGATAACGGCACAAACATCTCCTTTTTTCAATTCAGCTTCTACCAAATCAATTTGATTTAACGGCAAGAACGTCACTACTTGTTGCGCGTTGATTGGTGCCACAATTTTCGGATTGTCAGTTGCTGCAACCGCCGCAGATGTTCTTCCGTGAAAGGAGTTGTCAAAAGCAATAACTCTTGCTTTATTGGTATGAAAAGAAGCTACTTTCAAAGCGTTTTCATTGGCTTCAGCCCCAGAACTACATAAAAACAAACTGAAATCAGTCAAGCCAGATGCTTTTCCTAATTTCTCAGCTAGTTCAACTTGTAATGGATTCTGAATCGCATTCGAGTAAAAACTTAAATTATTCAATTGCTCAGTAACTTTAGCCACATAATCCGGTTGGGTGTGACCTATAGAAATTACTCCGTGACCAGAGTATAAATCTAAATATTCGATTCCTTTATCGTCTGTAATGGTACAATCTACTGCTTTTACAGGGGTAATAGGATATAATGGGTAAACGTCAAATAAGTTCATTGTAAAATAGGTTAAATGTTATTTGTTAGGAGTTAGAAGTTGTTTAGCAGATTTATTCCGCTTAACACATAACTAATAACCCTTAACTTTTTTTCTAAAATCCACACGGTTTCAAATGCAATCCAGTTCTTTCATCCAATCCAAACATTAAATTCATGTTTTGAACGGCTTGACCAGAAGCACCTTTGAGTAAATTATCAATTACTGAGGTAATCAAAACCCGGTTTCCTTTTTTTAATAAACTGATAATACATTTGTTAGTTTGAACTACTTGTTTCATATTGATATTCGTAGTCGTTACCGTTACAAAAGGTTGGTCAGCATAGAAAGCTTCGTATTTAGCAACCAAGTTTTCTAAACTTTCTTCTGATTTGGTGTATAAAGTGGCAAAAATCCCTCTTGGAAAATCTCCTCTGTTAGGAACAAAAATCAATTCATCAGAATAAGATGCTTGTAATTGATTTATACTTTGATTGATTTCGCCTAAATGTTGGTGTTCGAATGCTTTATAGTGCGAGAAATTGTTGTTTCTCCAACTAAAATGGGATGTTGCTGATAAGCTAACACCTGCACCTGTACTACCTGTAGTAGCATTGATGTGAACATCTTCGGTCAATAATCCATCAGCTGCTAATGGTAATAAGGCTAATTGAATAGCAGTTGCAAAACAACCAGGATTAGCAATATAATTGGCTTTTTTAATATCGGATTTGTTGAGTTCAGGTAAGCCGTACACAAATGATTTTCCGTCAAATTCCTTGTCTTTTGTCAAACGGAAATCGTTTCCTAAATCAATAATTTTCGTAGCATCCGAAAATTTATTGTTTTCTAAAAACGAAATTGATTTTCCATGACCTAAACACAAGAAAAGTACATCCACATTAGGATTAACGGTGTCAGTAAAATTCATTTCGATATCGCCCATCAAATCTTGGTGTGCAATTGAAAGTGGTTTTCCTGCATTAGTTGTACTGTATACAAAATCGAGTTTTGCATTCGGGTGAAACATTAGAATTCTAATTAATTCGCCCGCTGTGTATCCTGATCCTCCTATTATTCCAACATTAATCATAATCTTTTTTTTTTAAGTCGAAAGTCAAATGTCTTAAAGTTTATAAAGTCAATTGTTTTAAATCTTGAGCTTGGTTATAAGAATTCAGATTTTATATAAAAAAATGTTTATGATGCCAAGTATTTTCGACTTCAGGACTTTTGACTTTCTACTGTTAATTTTTTACTCGTACGTTTCATTATTTACAGACGAAAAGATGTTTTGAGCATTCCCCAAAATTTTGATGAATCCTTTCGCATCGTCTGATGTCCAAGCATTATTCATTTCGCCGTATTGACCAAAACCAGTGTTCATTAAATCATTGTCAGATTCTATTCCGTCCAAGATGAAATGGTAAGGTTTTAAGGTAACAAAAACTTTTCCGTTAACCGTTTTTTGTGTGTCTTGCAAGAAAGACTCGATGTTACGCATTACAGGATCTAAAAACTGACCTTCATGAAATAACATTCCGTACCAGTTTCCTAGTTGCTCTTTCCAGTATTGTTGCCATTTTCCTAAAGTGTGTTTCTCTAGCAAATGGTGTGCTTTGATGATGATAAGCGGAGCAGCAGCTTCAAAACCAACTCTTCCTTTAATACCAATAATCGTGTCACCCACGTGAGTATCTCTACCGATGGCAAAAGCATTTGCCAGTTTCTCCAAAACAAC
>NZ_JBAWDL010000128.1:0-1839 GCF_049590715.1 Flavobacterium sp. | reverse complement strand
CCTTTTCCTAGAACTCAATATGCTGTCAAAGTCCATACACAAGAATATTATGCTAGTATTACGTATGCTGATGAGCAAATTGGGTTGATCTTGGATGCATTAAAAAAATCAGGTAAAATGGATAACACCTACATCATTTTTACTGCTGACCACGGTTTAGCAATGGGACGTCATGGTTTAATAGGAAAACAAAGTTTGTTTGACCATAGTATTCGTGCTCCTTTTGTAATGGTAGGGCCTGATATCCCAAAAAACAAAAAAGTAGATGCTGATATTTATTTGCAAGATGCAATGGCAACAGCACTTGATTTAGCTGGAGCACCAAAACCTAAATATGTAGAGTTTAATAGCTTAATGGATTTAGCCAAAGGAAAAACAACAAAAAGCAATTACAAAGCGATTTATGGAGCCTACTTAGATTTACAACGTATGATTCGTAAAGAGGGGTACAAATTAATAGTCTATCCAAAAATCAAGAAGGTATTATTATTTGATTTAAATAAAGACCCTGAAGAAATGCGCGATATAGCAGGACTTGCGGCAAATAAAGTAAAAGTAAAAACGCTATTTAAGGAGTTGCTACAATTACAAAAAGAAATGGATGATCCATTGGACATCAGTAGTATCTTTCAAACTTTATAAATAAATCGATTATATTCTAAAATACATTTCCCTTGAAAAATTATCTATTTTTTGCAGTTCTTTTTCTTTCATATAGTGCATTTGCACAGCAAAACGATTGGGAAAACCCAGCAGTGAATCAAATTAATAAAATGGCAGCGAGAGCTACTTTTTATTCGTATGAAAATGAAACTTTGGCCAAAAGCAACCAAAGAGATAAATCAACTTGGTTTCAATCATTGAATGGTGACTGGAAGTTCAATTGGGTAGCAAAACCAGCTGATGCATTTACTACATTTCAACAACCTAATTTCAACACTTCTAGTTGGAAAACGATTGATGTTCCTTCCAACTGGGAAATGAGAGGGTACGGAATTCCTATTTATACCAATTCAACCTATCCGTTTTTTAGTGATTTTCCTTTTATCAACCACAGTGATAATCCTGTAGGGCATTATGTGAAAACTTTTGACTTGAACGATTCCTGGAAAGATAAAGATGTGATTTTGCATTTTGGTGGCGTATCTTCTGCTTTTTATGTTTGGGTAAATGGTGAATTTGTTGGATATAGTGAAGATACTCGTTTACCATCAGAGTTTGATATTACCAAGCATTTAAAAAAAGGACAAAATAAAATTGCCGTAAAAGTATATCGTTGGTCAGATGGAAGTTATCTTGAAGCACAAGATCACTGGAGAATGAGCGGAATAGAAAGAGAAGTGTTCTTGCAAGCCGTACCAAAAGTACGTTTATCAAATTTTACAGTTCGTACAGATTTAGATAAAGACTATAATAAAGCCTTATTGCAAATTCGTCCGGCTTTCGTTGCCAATATAGCCGATAAATATATTGAAAAGGTAGGTCACTTTGGTGATGCTCCATTACATACAACCGTTGATAATTGGACATTAACGACTCAACTATTAGATGCTAATGGTGTTGCTGTAGGAGATAAAAACGTAATGAAATTACAAAAGTTTTTTGGTGAGTCTTATCCGCAACGTGACAATGTAGATTTTGCTATGATTGAAACAGAGGTAAAGTCTCCTAAAAAATGGTCTGCTGAAGATCCTTATTTATACACTTTACTATTCACTGTAAAAGATGATAAAGGAACTGCTATTCAATACACAAGTACTCAGGTAGGTTTTAGAGAAGTCGAAATTGACGATAGAGGTCGTTTTTTAGTGAATGGAAATCCAGTAAAAATGATTGGTG
>NZ_JBAWDL010000127.1:0-3885 GCF_049590715.1 Flavobacterium sp. | reverse complement strand
AGTAAGTTTCTTTTTAGATTCTCGACATCAGTCACTACTAATGCAACATCAGGATATAATTTATCATTTTTGTTTAACAGCAATTCAATCACCACATTTTCATCAATTGAACTTGCATTCAAGCTATACGTTCCTGGTAAATCAAGGATATTGGCTTTGATATTATTCGGTAATTTACAAAATCCTATTTTTTTCTCAACGGTAATACCCGGATAATTCCCAACTTGTTGGTTCAATCCTGTTAATTGATTAAAAACCGAAGTTTTCCCCACGTTAGGATTTCCTATTAAGGCAACATTGATATTCTCGTTAATCATTTTAAAGTTTGATTTGGACTAATTCAACTTCAATTTCGGCGGCAGTTTCCACTCGAATAGCAAGATGAGAGCCATTAATATCTAAATATAAAGGATCTCCAAAAGGAGCAATTTGCAACAACTCCACCATATTACCTGGCAAACAACCCATTTCGAGCAGTTTTAACGGAATAACATCAATATCAAAGTCTTTGATTATGGCTTTTTCGCCTTTTTTTAGAGAATTGATTGTGGTACGCAAGTCTTATTTAGATTGAATTAAGATTGCAAAAATACATATTATAATATGAATACAAATGATAATTGTCATTTTTATGTCTTTTAATAAGAGAAAAAAACAATAGAAATGGCTACATGGTAATACTGCAATCAATCTGAATAAATTATAAATAAGATAAGCATGTTTTGATCGGATTTAAAACTCCTTAACCAAAACAAGTTTATCGTTTTTATTTGTATTCTTTCAATTCAAAAGTTTCTCCATCAAAAACACCATATGTAAAATAACTAATCCAGTCACCAAGATTGACATAATCAGCATTTTCGCCTACCGGATGAATCATAGGCAGATGACGGTGTCCAAAAATAAGGTAGTTGTAATGTTTGGTTTCTAGTTTTCGTTTGGCATATAAAATCAACCATTCGTTATCCTCTCCTAAAAATTTAACATCTGAATCCCCAGAAATCAGTTTATTTTTGACTGATAAATATTGTGCTAAACCAACACCAATATCTGGATGCAACCAACGATACAGCCATTTAGAAAAAGGATTTGTAAATACTTTTTTCATGCGCTTGTATCCCAAATCACCAGGGCCTTTTCCATCCCCATGACCAATTAAGAAAGTTTTGCCTCCAAAAGTAAATTCTTGATTATCGTGATAGACTGGAATGTTCAATTCTTTTTGGAAATAATCATGCATCCATAAATCGTGGTTTCCAACAAAAAAGTAAATTGGAATGCCACTATCACTAATTTCAGCAAGTTTGCCCAGCACCCTAACAAAACCTTTAGGAACAACGGTTTTGTATTCGAACCAAAAATCGAATAAATCACCCAATAAAAAGATTGCTTCAGCATCTTGCTTTATTTCGTCTAGCCAAGCGACAAATTTCTTTTCACGTGGCAAACTTAATTCGGCTGTAGGTGCTCCAAAGTGTTGGTCAGAAGCAAAATATACTTTTTTCATTTTAGGGGTTAAGTTTTTTGGGTTAAGTGTTAGAAGTTATGTAGTATGCATAAAAATTATATGTTAAATGCTGTAAGTTAAGAATTATACGTTGAGGGTAAACACCTATAAAACCCTTCCTTTAACCCTTTACTTATAACCTTTAACTCCTAACTATTTTTTACAAATTATCACTAGCGAACCATTCTGCAAACGAAGATTCCGTTTCTTGTAATTTTAATGAGAATAGTTTAATTCCTTCTGGCAAACGAGAAATAATACGTTGTGAAAAATCAATTACCATGTTTTCACTAGTAGGTTGATAATCGACTAAAATTACGTGATGCCCACGATTTTTAAGTTCGTTAGCTAACTCGACATGAGGAGTTGTTTCATTGAAAACAGTGGCATGATCAAACTGATCCACGATTTCTTCCTTGACAATTTTTTTCAAATCAGAGAAGTCAATTACCATCCCAAACTTTACATTAGTGCGATCAGTAATAGGACGTCCCATTACGGTTACTGACAATTTATAACTGTGACCGTGGACGTTTTTACATTTTCCATCATAACCATAAAGGGCATGACCGGTTTCGAAATTAAATTGTTTGGTGATTCTAATGTTGCTCATTTTGTTTTATTTTGAATGCAAATTTAGTGAATAGAAACGATAATTAAGCACTTTGCCCTAGCCCTGATGGTAGCGGCATCCTTTTTTGCCTTTTTCGGGCAAAAAAGATACAGCGGACAGCAGGAAAAAGCTCCAAAAAAAATTACTTTTTGAATTGACTTAAAGCGTTTTTAGTAAAATCAGA
This sequence comes from Flavobacterium sp., assembly GCF_049590715.1. GTDB lineage: Bacteria > Bacteroidota > Bacteroidia > Flavobacteriales > Flavobacteriaceae > Flavobacterium. The sequence goes on along the minus strand of NZ_JBAWDL010000127.1, from coordinate 1,581 downwards.
AAGCACTAATTTACCAGAGACTTGTGCTCGTTGCAATAATAGTGTGTCCCAATTTTCGGTTCCTTCCCAAAGGACTTTTTTTAGTTCTTGCAAGGCTTGGGGATGGTAAGATGCTAGTTTTTCGACAAAGGAGTTTAGGTTTTCATCAAGGTTTTCTTGGTTATCAAAGACTTCCGAATAAAGCCCTTTTTCATTTGCCCATGGTGCGGTTTTCCATGCATGAGGAGCTAATGCCAGCTGACTCATAGCTGTTTTTCCGATTTTGTGACTTACGGCAGGCTCGATGACAAAAGGTCCAATACCAATAGCAATTTCAGACAACTTAATAGCGCTCGACACTGTTGCAAAAACGTAATCACAGGCAGCTATAATACCCACTCCACCACCAACAGCTTTACCTTGTACTCGCCCCACAATGATTTGTGAACAATTGCGCATAGCATTCAACAAATGAGCAAATCCAGAAAAAAAATGAGTGCCTTGATCCAGCGTTTGTACTGCTAAAAGTTCGTCAAAACTTGCTCCAGCACAAAAGGCTCCATTGCCCTGACTTTGTAAAACAATAACTGAAACCTCCTGATTGGAACTCAATTTATGGATTTCTGCAGTCAGTTTATCGAGTAAATTTCTGGGGAATGAATTGCTTGCGGGATGCCCAAAAGTGACTGTTGCTGTCTTGTTTTGAATGTTTGTGGTTACGATTCCAATCGTGTCTTGTGCGGCCATAGTGATTACTTTGAGGTAAAGTTATAAATATTAGGCTTACGGTTTGTTTTTGACCACTGAATTATTAGAATTTCCTTTTTTGAATGGGTTATTATATTATATTTGTGAAATATTCTGGGGGATTAGCTCATTTGGCTAGAGCGCTTGCCTGGCAGGCAAGAGGTGACGAGTTCGAATCTCGTATTCTCCACCAGTAAAATCAAGCACTTACAAACTTATTGTAAGTGCTTTTGTTTTTTACCTGCAACAATATTGCAACATTTTCTATTTTTGTATTTATGAATAGTACAGATTTACATCCTTTAGCATATTTTGAATATATTATTGACAGTGAAAATATATTAAAAGAAATAGAAAATGAATTTCTTTACTCGGACTGTATTAGTTTCGATTTAGGAAATTCTATTGAAATTCAATATCTTATACAAAATGATTTAGGAGAATTTATACAGACAAGTATCTTAGCAAAAGACTTACTTCTCCAGAAACTATATAGAGAATCTCAAAAAGCAAAAAATAATCTTTACTCTTATTGTCTTGACAGCACAAAATCAACCACAGAAAATTATCTTAGAATTCAAATTAACACTTTACAAGCTTTAATAAATACAAACCCAAATCTAATTAATAATCATTTATACTTGATGTTTCCTTTAAGAGATATTCTAAATTATATTAATGATATTTTACTATTACCAGAAATGGGAAGATTCGTATTAGACGAAACTTATATATCACCTATCGAAATAGATGGTGCTAAACAAAATCCATTTGATTCAACTCTGAGGACTGATATTGAAAAAATCCATTTAATTTTTGAATATATGAAAGGGAATAATGAGCAAAAAGTAAAGA
>NZ_JBAWDL010000126.1:0-1954 GCF_049590715.1 Flavobacterium sp. | reverse complement strand
CCATAGGGGGCTGGCGTGAGAATCGTGACGAGGAACATCACGAACACGCCCGCGAAGCCGGTCAGGAAGATCTTTAGCCAAATGTGCGCCGGCTTCATGTCTAGAACTGGAAGTAGAGGAACGGGCTGTACGAACCCAACTGCGAGACGCTGTAGACGAACAGGCCGGTGATGGCGAGCGCGATGACGGCGGATGCGATCCACTTCGACTGGTGACCAACCACGCCCGGAGCAGGTTGCGGCACCCAGCGCTCCAGTGAAATAGTCGGTGGCATCACGAGGCAGATGAACATGGCGACCAGCAAGGTCTGGAAAAACTCCGGCTTGCGATAGGGGACCGCGATGAATTCGCCGAAGGCCGAGGGCGGGGCGCCATGAAAGCCCAGCATGCCTTTGTAGATCTCGACCGCTGCGTTCACGCTTTCGGCGCGGAACACGACCCACGCGACCATCACGCACACGAAGGTCAGCAACCAGCCCGCCACGCGCGCAAGCCGACCTGGCGTGGCGTGGCGCCGTACCTTGGCATTCCAGAGGTGATTGATCATGAGGAAGGTTCCGTGCAGCGCGCCCCAGATCACGAAGGTCCATGCGGCGCCATGCCACAGGCCGCCCAACAACATCGTCAGGAACAGATTGATATAGCGCCGGGCCTCGCCCTTGCGGTTGCCGCCGAGCGGCACGTAGAGATAGTCGCGGAGAAAGGTCGACAACGAGATGTGCCACCGACGCCAGAATTCGATGATGCTGGTCGACTTGTAGGGCGAGTTGAAGTTAAGCGGCAGCCGCACGCCGAGGCACAGCGACAGTCCCACCGCCATGTCGGAGTAGCCGGAGAAGTCGAAGTAGATCTGAAGCGTATAGGCCAGAACGCCGAACCAGGCCGTGTAGAGCGAGGGCAGGGTGCCGTTGTGCACGCCGGTGAACATCAGGTCGGCGTACTGTCCCATCTTGTCGGCAATCAGCAGCTTCTTGGCCAGCCCGAAAGTGAAGATCGCGAGTCCGAGCGCCACCTTGTTGGCATCGATGCGGTAGGTCGCCGGATTGGCGAACTGCGGCATCATCTGCGCGTGGTGCAGCACGGGCCCGGCGATCAGGTGCGGGAAATAGGTGACGAACAGCGCGTAGTGCACGAAGCTGCGTTCATGCACCTTGCCTTGCCAGCAGTCCACGAGGAACGCGATCTGGGTGAAGGTGTAGAACGAGATGCCGATCGGCAACGCGATGTGCAGCATCGAGATCGGCGTGGCGCCGGCCGCCGCCAGGCCGTCGTTGACATTGGCGATGAAGAAGTTCGCGTATTTGAAGACCGCCAGGATCGCCAGATCGACGGTGAGCGCAAACACCAGCATGTGCTTGCGCTGCCGATCGGTTCGCCCCGGGGCCGGCGTGAGCCGCAGACCGGCCCAGTAGTTGAAGCAGATCGATGCCAGCAGCAGCGGCATCGCTTCGACGCTCCACCAGCCATAGAAGAACAACGATGCCAGCGCCAGGAAACCGGCGGCCGCGCGGATGTTGCGCTTGCCGATCAGGAAGAACCCGACCAGCACGATCGGGAAGTAGGCAAAGATGAACGCGTAGGAATTGAAGAGCATCGAATCGGAGGCGTTGCCGGTGAGCCCGGTGGCGCATGTTGTCGTTGTGCTCGAAGACGAGCTGCGCCGCACAGCCGACGATTATCGCGTGCCTTCGGCGTGCCACTCCATCCACAGAGTTCGAACCTCTTGTGCGAGTTCCGGCAGGGTCAGGCTCTCATTGAAGATCACCGCGTCGGCGGCGGCGCGACGGGCTGCCCGGGTCGCTTGTTGCGCAATGACGGCATCCACCTGCTCGCCCGACCAGCCGGAGCGTGCCATCACGCGTCGGCGTTGCGTGCCCTCGATGGCATCGACCACCAGCACGCGATCGACCCTCGCGCGCCAACGCCCCGATTCGACCAGCAAAGGGACGTCGAA
>NZ_JBAWDL010000125.1:0-2113 GCF_049590715.1 Flavobacterium sp. | reverse complement strand
GTAACGAAATAGCCAATTATATTCTTTTTGACGGTTTACATTTTTCCAAGTTCGATACCGTGTTTCAGGTGGTTTGTAATGAGTTCGACACCCTAATGGCAGATGAAGAATTGCGACCATTTGCTTTAAAAATGTTCCGTGTTTGTGAACCTATTTTCTCCGACTATGAACTAACTGATGACTTCGCTTATGGTTATGAGTACGACCAGCTCTACACCGAAATAACCGGAACCATTGCAATATGGATAACGGAAAATGGGCTTCAGTAAAAAGCAACATCTCCAGCAAAATATTGATGCCCTACGAATTGCTTTTATACTGGAAAAGGAGAATCGACAAGCCAGCGTAGGCGAAAGACTGCTAATGATGCTATACAGCGGATTTGGTGGTCTTAAATTTGTGCTGAACCCAATAGCGAACGAAATAGACATTAATAATTGGAAAAAAACAGAACACGATCTTTTTCCACTCACTCAGGAACTCCACCAATTACTAAAAGAAAACTCCGAAGACGAAAAGCAATACCGCAGGTATGTGGACAGTATGAAAAGCTCGGTGCTGACGGCTTTTTATACACCGCCACAGGTCATAAATGCCATTTCATCCACTTTGATTGATAGCGGTTTGAACGTTCAAAAATTCCTTGAACCTTCCGCAGGTATAGGCTCTTTCATACAATCCTTCTCCGAAAACCAGCAACCCAATATAACTGCTTACGAAAAGGATTTGCTGACAGGCAAAATTTTAAAACAGCTTTATCCACAAAGCAATATCCGTGTGAGTGGCTTTGAGGAAATTACCGAAAAGGAACAAAACAGCTATGATGTAATAACGAGTAATATTCCTTTTGGCGATACTTCCATATTTGACCTTTCGTATTCCCGAAGTAAGGACGAAGCAAAAATACAGGCATCACGAAGCATCCACAATTATTTTTTTTTAAAAGGAATGGATATGTTACGTGACGGTGGCTTGTTGGCATTTATTACCTCGCAGGGTATTCTAAATAGTCCAAAAAACGAACCGATACGCAGGGCGTTGATGCAGAATAGTAATCTGGTTTCGGTTGTTAGATTGCCAAATAATCTATTTACTGAATATGCAGGTACAGAAGTTGGAAGCGACCTGATTATCCTGCAAAAGAATTCGGCAAAACAAAGTTTGACCGAATTGGAAGAATTGTTTTGCCAAAGCAAAACAACAGAATATAATACACCAAACAATGCTTTTTTTCAAGATAGCACAAGAATTGTGCATACAGATAGAAAATTAGACACCGACGCTTATGGAAAACCAGCCTTAATTTATACGCATAAAGATGGTGTTGGTGGAATTGCAAAAGACCTCAAACAAATGCTTTCAGAAGATTTTGGAAAATATCTGGATTTGAATTTATATAACGGCGAGCCAAACATACAAATCCCAATTACATCAACTGTTATTACTCGCAATGTAGAACCTATAACGATTAAACAAATACCAATAAACATTCAGGAAAATCCAAAAGAATTAAAACAATTAAGCATTTTCGACTTGTTTGAAAATGTGGAAAAACCAGTAACGGTTATTGCTCCACCAAAAAAAAGCACTCAAAGACAAACTTCGACGAAGCGAAGAGCCAATATTGTTCGCCAAGCAGACTTGTTCAGTTCAGTTATACAACAATCTTTTACACCTGCGGCTTTCCATGGAAATACTTCACAGATTGACAAAAAAGAGGAAGTTATCGGCGACCTATTTTCAGGCATAAACGGAAATAGCCAAGCTGAAAAGCAAACCGTTTTCAATACCATTCCCGAACCTGAATTATATAGCAAAGAATTACAATCATTCCATCGAAACGATTGTCTTGTTGCAGATAATGGTTGGGTTGGTTATTTGCAAGAAGTGAACAAAAACAATGCAACTGCTATGTTCCATCCATTGCAATTACCACCATTGCAGAAAGTAAGAGCCGAAGCCTACATTTCAGTAAGAGATACCTACCTCGATTTATATCAAAAAGAAGCCGTAAAAAAAAATGAACATACTGTAGAAAGGGAAACGCTGAATAATTTGTATGCTATTTTTGTAAAAAGGTATGGCAACCTGAACAGTGCCGAAAACATAAAAT
>NZ_JBAWDL010000124.1:0-3195 GCF_049590715.1 Flavobacterium sp. | reverse complement strand
AAAAAACAATAAATCCTTAATATTCTTTAAAAACTGCTACGCAATTCAAATTTATAGTTAGATTAAGAAAAGGAATAGAATCAAACACTTGATTCTATTCCTTCATACTATAAAATTATATTCTTGTAATACCTGTAATATGAGGCTTACCAGTTAAAGGAGCATAAATTTCAACAATAGCTTCCCAAATTACATCGGATGGAGGCATAGAAGCCGTACATTTATAACGGTAGTTTTTACCAGCTACGATTTGAGTTGACACTGCATTTGGAGTATAAATCACTCCTAAAAATCCTTGTAATGCTTGATTAAAGATTTCTTGATCTTGAGTTGTTAATGGATGAAACGGAGACCATCCTCCTACTAATGTTGCTTCTTGTGTTGGGGCTTGATTTAACATAATAACTATTTTGTTTTTCCTACTCTTTAGGATTTTCGGATACGTCCTCGTTTTTATAGTGGTTTCTGAACTCCACTTTTTTTATATAATTCAGTACTGTTTATTGCACGACACCTATTCTTGCTTTTAAAGGAATGTTAGATGTATTTAAACCTGGCGTTTGATTGTGAAAATCAAAATCTATATTCACCTCTGGTCTAAAGATTAAACAATGTGTAGATCCTCCAAAATGAAAGGTTCCTATTGGATCTCCTTTACTTACTTTTTGACCTACCGTTACTGTTATCTCACAACTAGAAACCTCAGCCATACCAATAGCGACAAAACACATCAAACCTATTTTAGGATTATCTGACTGAATAAAAACCAACGCTCTTGCTGCTATTTCAGCAATATAACCCTGAGAATCATTTGGGCCTGATGGATCAAATCCTTCTACAGGCGCTTCGGCATAATACGTACCTGCTACATTTTGTATTGCTACAATTTTTCCATCTACAGGACTATTCCATCTATGATAGGTTTTGGCACACAAAAAAGCCTGATATACAGTACTATTATCTCCAAACTCAGCTGCTAACTTATGATTATCCATCATATCTAACAAGGAATAAGGTTGCCCTTTCATCCAAAATTTATCTTTCATTTTAGCATCGGTCACACAATTGTAAGGAGCCGACTCACAGGCATTCACAATCACATTGGGATCTTGATCAACCGCACTAACTTCCCTTACTCCAAGATTAAATTCTCTTGTAAAAAAAGCATCCCAACTAGCATAACCATAATATGGCTTTGTCGAATCACATTGGTAATTGTAACTAAAATTTGCTTTGGCATCATAAGGATTATTCCCTATTCCTCTTAGTGGATCCATTGCTGCAATTGCCTCTAATGCTTGTGGAGAAAACCAGCCAATAGGATTACTATAATCCATTTGCACTTGAGCAATAGGTCCATCAACCAAAACATACTGAGAGGAAGTTGTTTCTAAAAACTGCTTCCAAACATTCAAAATATCTCTTAGTTTTTGATTGACCAATGTATTTGTAAAAGCCAAATAACCACCTTGAGTTCCCATTGCCCAGTCTAAAATGGCATTTATTGGAAAACCAACCAAACCTATTTTATCTTCGACTACACTGTAACAAGGCGCTTCTGTCAAAATTTGGTTGATAATCAAAAGCATGGTTTCAAAATTCTTAACTGGCTCATTATATCCTTGCGGAATTTCATCATACATACTCACAAAACTCATGTACAAAATGGAGTCTGCATAAATAGCTTCTCGCAAACTTGCCACTGCTGGATGCAACGGTAATGGATTTACTTTTACTTGTTTGATTTTAGTTTCAATCCAATGATTCAAAAAAGAAGTATCTGAAGGCAACCATTTTCCAACTCTATATTTAACGTGATTCATATTAATGTATTTGAGGATATAACTAATTTTCACTTACAAAAAAAAAGACATTTTCTTATTTGTTTTTTTTATAAAACTATTACAATAAATATGGCACACGGAATAATAAGACAGGAAGACTGGAATGATTGTCATAAGACTACAAAAAAGCAGTAGTAAATCCATGAAACAAAAAAATCCCTCATCAAATGATGAAGGATTAGTTGTTATTTGTATAAAAAAATTATTTCAAGATTCGAAACTGATTTGCAAAGTCTTTATATTTATCGCTTAAAATCACATTGTGATTGTTCTTGAGCCAAACCAAATTATCCTGAGGAACGATTTCAATTATTTTATCAATATTTATCAAAAAATTACGGTGTGTTCTACAAAATACTTTGGGATCTAAAAGTTCCATTATTTTAGTCAGTGACATCAAAATCAAAAACTTCTCTTGTTCTGTCACAATTTTACAATAACGATCTTCAACCTCCACATAAATAATATCAGTAAGCAAGACCTTCTTCAAGGCTTTGTTTTTTTTGATAAACAAATATTCCTGACTAATTACCGTATCTTGATCTTCACTCAAAAAAACATTGGGTTGTTTGTAAAATTTCTCGACCGCCATTTCCAAAGCATATAGAATTTCCAATTCATTGAAAGGTTTCATCAAAAAACTATAGGGCTGTGTCAACTTCGCTCGTTCAAAAATTTGTCTATCTCTTGAACTCGTTAAAAAAACAAACGGCTTAGAGGCATTTGGAACTGCATTTATAGTTTCAGCAAATGTAATTCCTTCAGGATTTCCATCTAAAAAAACATCAATTACAAGCACATCAACGGTATTACTATAAAACAAGGTTAAAGCCTCAGCATAGGTTTGAGCTACTCCTACGATGTTATAATTATTTTGAATCAGTACTTCGACTAAAGCTTCACTTTCAGTTGCTGTGTCTTCAATAATTAAAACGTTGATATTGTCCATAGATTCTATATAGTTTTGTGGTATTTACTAACTGCTTTGATACAAATATAGACATTCCTTTAATACTAACAAGAATGAGAAAGCACGATAAAAACAAATGGATTGAATGAGTGGAATGAAATTAGTTTTTGATAAAACAATTATTTCTATTTTATCGTATCGATCTTGTCGAAGTAAACTCTTGTAAAAGGTCTTCGACACGCTCAGACTGACATTTTACCTGAAATAGGTTCCATTTTGTCACACTATACTTCTCGAAGTGAACTCTTGTAAAGGGTCTTGAACAAGCTTAGACTGACATACTTTCTATTGTTGAAAATCCCGACTACTTTCTAGCTATTGGCAATCCAACGATCATTTTAGTTCCTCTATTCAATTTTGTTTCGATTGAGAAAACACCGC
>NZ_JBAWDL010000123.1:0-4826 GCF_049590715.1 Flavobacterium sp. | reverse complement strand
GATTCTTATCTTTCGATACGAATCCGCTTTTAATTTATTTATAGAAATCAAGAAACCTACTTTCTTATAATCTTCACATTCATTTCTTCAACTTTTCTGTCTGATAGAAGGGATGGTGCTCCAAATAATAAATCTTCACTGGATCCTGTTTTCGGGAAAGCCATTACTTCTCGAATCGATGCTTTTTTCTCCAAAATCATCATCAAACGGTCAATTCCCCAAGCGATTCCTCCGTGTGGTGGTGCACCGTATTGGAAAGCTTTGTACATCGTTCCTACACTCTTCATCATCTCTTCTTTATTATAACCCATATTTCTATAAGTTGCTTCTAAGATTTCTGATTTGTGCGCACGAACCGATCCTCCACCTATTTCATATCCATTTAAGATGATGTCGTATTGTTGTGCAATAATAGTTCCAATTTCGTCTTCATTACCATCCATGTGCTTTTTCAAATCGTAAATCGCAGGCATCGAGAACGGATTGTGTGTAAACGTCCATCTTCCTTCGTCTGTTTTTTCGAACATTGGAAAATCAACTACCCAAGCCGGACGCAATTCCTTTGGATTGATTAAATTCAACATTCGACCCATTTCTTGACGAACAGCATCCAAAGCCTTGTTTGCCGTAGCATAATCTGCTGCCGAGAAGAATACAATATCGCCTACTTGAGCATTAGTCGCTTTGATAATTCCTGCTGCAATTTCTTCGCCTAAGAACTTAATAATCGGTGATTGTAATTCGCCTTCATTCACAATAATATAAGCCAAACCACCCAAACCATGTTGTTGTGCAACCGCTGTCAAGGTTTCGATTTGCCCTTTGGACATACGTTTGTTTCCTTGCTCTTGAGCCGAAACTTTGATACATTTTACAATTCCACCTTCATCAATTGGTTTAGAGAACACTTGAAAAGTCGTTTCTTTTACAATTTCGGTGATGTCTTGCATTTTTAATCCGTAACGTAAATCAGGTCGGTCACAACCATAAAAATCCATCGCATTTTTATAAGTAATCACTTCAAACGGATGTAAAATCCATTTTTTACCGTACACTTTGGCTACTATTTCATTGAACATTTTTGTATTCAAATCGATAATTTGCTGCATACTGGCGTACGCCATTTCGATATCCAACTGCGTAAATTCCGGCTGACGATCTCCACGAGAATCCTCATCTCTGAAACAACGTGCAATTTGGAAATATTTCTCATAACCGCTCACCATCAACATCTGTTTGAACTGTTGTGGGGCTTGCGGTAATGTATAAAACAATCCAGACCCTTTACGAGTCGGAACAATAAATTCACGTGCTCCCTCATCGGTACCAGCACTCAAAATTGGTGTTTCAATTTCTAAGAATTCTTCGTTATCCAACATGTCACGCAATAACTTAATTACTTTATGACGGTTAACAATGGCTCTTCTTACCTCTTCATTTCTGTGATCCAAAAATTTGTATTGAAAACGAATCGCTTCGTTTGTCTTAGCGGCTCTTTTAATTTCGAAAGGCAACGTTTTAGACAAGTTTAAAATCTCTAAAGCAGATGTCTCTAATTCAATTTTACCTGTTCGTAATCCTGCATTAAAATCATCTTCATTACGACCTACTACAATTCCCGTTACTGAAATAACCGATTCTGGCTTCAATTTTACTAACTCATCGATATTAGGAAAAGTTTCTCTACTAATATTAACTTGGAAAATTTCATAACTTGAATCACGTAAATCAATAAACATCAAATCCCCGTGGTCACGCACACTCGCTACCCATCCAGACAACATTACTTCTTCTTTGATGCTTTCTTCGGATAGTTGTGAAATTTTATGTGTTCTGTATGTATCTTTTATAATAATTGGAACTTCAGGAAGGGACTCTTCTTGTGCGGACGAATCACGTACGGACAAGTCGCGGCTTGTCCCTACAATCCCATCGTGTACGGACAGGTCGCGACCTGTCCCTACCGTCCCAACGGCTAAATTATCTAAAATAATTTTACGGATTGCTTTTCCATCGGCGCCTTTACCAACAACAGCCAAAACTTTCCCTACCAAAATTCCAGCTTTACCTTCATTACCCGCTTTGATATCATTGGCAACCCCCTCATTTTCTGAAAGCACTTTCGCAATAACTTCTTGAATTTTATCTTCAGAAATCGTGTTCTCAGCGAAGTATTTATTGTAATCAAATTTTTGATCTTTTAGATACCCTGCAATGGCGTTTTGAACTAAAACTGCCGTGATTTTTTCTGCTTTAAATAAAACAAAAATGGTTTCTAAATGGGCTATATTATGAATTTTAGCATAATCTTCTGCCTTCACATTATTGGCCAATGTTTTAGCTACAAATGAAGGATCATTGATCTTGTTATTTAAAGTTACAAAAGTTCTAGAACGTAAAGCATCTGCCGTGAAAAATTTAGCATCTTGTGGCAAAACACCACCACCAATCAAAATAGACTCCACAGCATATGGCAAGAAGGTTGTATCTACACTGATAGCATCAATCTCAGCTTTGATATTTACAAAAGGTAAATCTGGCTCTGAAATAAAACGGTAATCTGCTTCAAATTCTTTCTTGCGCATTACTTTGGTTTGCTTCAAATCAGCATCCCATAAAACGGTAGTTTGATCAGGTCTAAACTCATTATTTTCGATAAAATAATTGAATTGTTTCTCGACCTCTTCTTTCAAAGCTTCCACCATAAACTTAAACGAGTTCAAGTTTTTGATTTCGGTTCTTGGGTTTAAATCGGCACTATCTTTTTTACGCAAAGAAACCGAAACATCCGACTTGAATTCTCCTTTTTCCAAATTGGCTTCCGAAATTCCTAAATTTTGAACAATACGTTGAATGTATTGTGCGTAAGTAGAAGCGTCTTCGATATTTCTTAGACAAGGTTCTGTAACAATTTCAATCAACGGAACACCTGCTTTATTAAAATCAACTAACGAAATTTTCTTTTCGTGCATCAATTTTGCCGCATCTTCCTCGATGTGAACCTGTGTTAAATTTACCGTAAATTGTGAACCGTCATTACGATAACACGATACGTGACCATCAGGAATAACGGGATTGTGAAATTGTGTTATCTGAATATTTTTCGGGTTATCTGGATATTCGTAATGCTTTCTATCCCAAGAAATTATTTCATTACTAAAAGTAGATTCTACTGCTTTTCCAAAATAAATTGCTTTTGTAATCGCTTCTTTATTTAGAGCAGGCAAAACCCCCATTTGTCCCGTACAAATCGAACATATATTTTGATTAGGTGTTTCTATTTCTTGATTTGGACAAGAACAAAACAACTTGGTTTTGGTATTCAATCGGACGTGTGTTTCAATTCCAATTACCAATTCTAAATCGTGGGCTGTTAAAGCCGCTGTTAATTGTTCCAATTCCATTATAGTGTATCTTTTAAGAAGTTTGCAAATTGCAATACTAATTCATCATTATTTTTTGCTGCTGTAATTTGCAGTCCTGTAGTTGTTCCTTGAGGTACTGTCATTGTTGGCAATTGTCCCAAACTAAACCCAACGGTATACGCATCTGACAAGTACATTGCCAAAGGATCTTTAAGACTGTCTCCAATTTTGGGTGGAGCAGCAGGTGTTACAGGCGAAAGAATAATATCCACCTCTTCGAAATCTTTACTGAAATTTTCTGAAATTTGATCTCTTACAGCCAATCCTTTCAAATAAATTTCATCTGAGAAACCTTGAGACAACACTTGGTTCCCTCCAACAATTCTACGTTTTGTTTCTTCAGAAAAGTTTTCAGAACGTGTAACAGCATAAGTTTCAATTAAATTCTCTGCTTCGATGCGGTTTCCATAATTGGTTCCGTCCAAACGAGATAAATTTGAAGCTGTTTCGGCCATAGCCAAAGTATAATAAGTAGAAACTAAAATATCTGATTTGAAGAAATCCAATTCTTTTACAGTAATTCCTTTGGCTTTTATTTTTTCGATACTTTCCAAGAAATCCGCATTCACTTGCACATCAATGGCTTCACTTTCGATAAAATTTTTAAAATACCCAACCGTTTTTACTTCTGACACTGCAATTGCATCTTCACTTATTTCATGTGAAGCAATAGAGGTTTGATCTTTTGGATCTTTCCCGCTCATCACATTCATTACAATTCGAATATCTTCGATTGATTTTGCTAATGGTCCAACGCAATCTGTAGAAGACGCATAAGCCATTAATCCGAATCTTGAAATTCTCCCGTAAGTTGGTTTAAAACCAAAAATAGCATTGTAACCCGCTGGTTGACGAATCGAACCTCCAGTATCTCCACCAATTGAAAAAACAGTATATTCTTTAGCTACATTCACTGCTGAACCTCCACTAGAACCTCCAGCCACTAATTCTGGATTGATAGCATTTTTCACCGCACCAAAAATCGTGTTTTCACTAGAAGAACCGTGACCAAAACTATCACAGTTTTCTTTTACCAACGGAATCGCACCTGCATCCAATAATTTTTGAATAGCAGTAGCGGTGTAAGGTGATTTGTAATTTTTAAGTAAATCAGAACTTGCTGTTGTATAGGTTCCTTGAACCATGTACACATCTTTAATTCCAAACGGAATTCCTTCTAACAAACCGATTGTTTCTCCGTTTGTTATTTTAGCATCTACTTTCGCTGCTAAATCCAAAGCTAAGGTGTCCAAAGTTGAATTAACGGAATTGAATTTATTTTCTTTAAGCAAGTTCAATTTATCTTGTACTAAAGCCGTACAAGTTATTTCTTTCGACACCAATTTCTGGTGTATTTTTTTTATCTGAGAATCCATTTTATCCTTCTATAACTTTAGCAAC
>NZ_JBAWDL010000122.1:0-19425 GCF_049590715.1 Flavobacterium sp. | reverse complement strand
GTAGTGTAAACACGCGTACAAACCCCTCTTCTTTGAGGACAAGAATCTAAAGCAACCGATTTACTCTTCTTAGTTATCTGAGTTCTTCCTGTTCTTACTAATTGTTGAATTGTTGGCATAATTAATACTAAAAATTATTATGTAATTTACTTCCCGCTTTTTACGGGGTTGCAAATGTATAAATTATTTTTAACTCTACAAACGTTAATCCATTAATTTTCAACAAGATTATTTCATCTTTTGATTTTATTGACAAACAGATGATATTTGCATTACTTTTATAAAAAATATTCTTTTTGAAACAGTTACTTACTTTCTTTTTTTTAATTGGTTGTGCTTTTTCAGCATCTTGCCAAAATTTTCATTTAGTTTTAAATGGAAATACCACAATGGAAAAAAGAATAATTGACTCTTTAGGCTACGAACCAAAACACTCAAATGCAAAATCCGTTAAGGATGAAGTGAATAGTATTTCAGAAAAACTATCTCAAATTGGATATATAGAAAATGAAATCATTGATTTAAAAAAGAAAAACGACACTACTTATATTGGATCATTTTCGATTGGAAAACAAATAAAATCAATACATCTATATATAAATGAGAATTCGACATTAAGTAGCTTTGTTACTTTAACAAAAAAAGACAGCTTAATCATTCCTTATGTAGAAGTAGAAAGTTTTCTAAGTCAAACCTTAAAAAAAGCAGAACAAAAAGGATACGCCTTAACGAAATTACAATTAGTCAATATCAGAAATACTGGAAACAAGATTTATGCTGAACTTGATTTCACTTCAGATAAAGTACGCATTATAAATTCAATTGTAGCAAAATACGCAATCGAAAACAAAACACCAGTATTACCAAAAGGACATCTTAAACAACTCAACACAAAATACAAAAAACAAATCTTTAACAAAAACACAGTACAAAAAATTTATACAGATATTCAAAAGTTCCGATTCATAAATCAAATCAAATATCCCGAAACATTACTTCTAAAAGACAGCACCAAAGTATATGTCTATATAGAAAAAAGAAGGTCTAATAATTTTGATGGATTTATCGGATTCAACACCAACGATAACAACAAAGTTGTTTTCAACGGCTATCTTGACTTAACACTCGAAAACACACTAAAAGCAGGAGAACAATTATCACTATACTGGAAAAGCACTGGGAATGACCAAACAACCTTCAGAACAAATCTTGAGATCCCATATATTTTCAATACTAATATTGGAATAAAAGCCCAAATAAACATATTCAAACAAGATAGTATTTTTCAAAACACTAAGACATCATTCGATGTTGGCTACCTCATTAATTACAATACTCGTATTTACTTTGGCTACCAATCTACAGAATCAAGTGATATTCAAAACACGAACAGTAGCAGCATCCAAGACTACGACAATTCATTCTTAACTTCAAATATAGAATACAGCAAATATGATTACGATATTCCGTTATTTCCTGACAAAAGCAAGGTGTCATTAACAACGGGCTTTGGAAAAAGAAACAACAACACGGCACTGACTACTGAATCCAATAATCAATATTACATTGACTTAAAAGCTTCACATACAATTGAAATCAATAAAAAAAATTTCTTTAATATATTGACCCAAAATTTTTATTTAAAAAGTGATAATTATTTAATCAATGAATTATACCGTTTTGGAGGAATCAATTCCATTAGAGGATTTTCTGAAAATAGTTTACAAGCACAATACATGAGCTCAATTATGACTGAGTACCGATTTATAGCTTCCCCTAACTTGTATCTTCACTCTATTTTTGATTACTGCATCTACAAAGACCCCTTTTCTATACCAAATAAAACCGAAAACCTTACTGGAATCGGTATAGGTATTGGATTACAAACAAAAAACGGATTGTTAAAAATTGCCTTTGCCAACGGAATTGATAAAAATCAGAAAACAGAATTCAACAATACTATAATTAGTATTAATTTTAATATTAAGTTTTAAAAAGTCTAAAAAACAGAGCACATATTAGGAAAGTTAACAAATTATTAAGAATTTTGAACCACTAATTCAAAATTTTTTAAAATGAAAATAAAACTAACTAGAGTCCTTATAGTCTCTCTTTTGTTTATAATGCAATATACTTTTGCACAAGAGAGAATAATTACAGGAATCACACTTGACGAAACTGGACTTCCTATACCGAATGTAAGTGTTTTAAATAAAAAGACTCAAGTAAGGACACAAACAAATCTCGATGGTAAATTCACTATCAAAGCAGCCCCAAGTCAAACTTTAGTTTTTAGTTTTATTGGAATGAAATCCCAAGAGTTAAAAACTACGACTACAAATCTCTCTGTAGTGCTAATTGGAGACGCTATCGAACTAGAATCCGTAACCGCTCTAGGTATAAAAAGAAAATCTAAAGAATTAGGATACGCCGTTAGCTCAATAAAACCAACTGATATAACCGAGAACTCTGAACCTGATTTATTACGTTCTATGAATGGAAAAGTGGCTGGAGTAAACATAAACATTTCTTCTGGAGTAGCTGGAGCCGCGAACCAAATCACCATTAGAGGAGTTAACTCTTTCACTAAAGAAACTCAACCTTTATTTATTGTTGATGGAATACGCTACAACAATACATCAATTGCTACATCAAACCAGACTAATAGTGGTGGAGATTACGAATCGGCTATATCCAGTTTAGACCCAAACAATATTTCCTCCATAAACATACTTAAAAGCGCAGCAGCCTCTGCTTTATACGGTTCAAGAGCTGTGAATGGAGTGGTTATCATCACAACAAAAACAGGAGCTACAGATGGAAAAACAAACAATAAGCTCAATGTAAATATAACTTCTGGATTTTACACTGATAACATAGGCAACTTACCCGAATATCAAAACAAATACGGAGCTGGCACAAGCTTTAGATACGACGCTGCTGCAAATGGCTCTTGGGGACCTGCATTTGGAAAATCAGGGAGCATTTATGGACTAAATAATGACGGGACAATTCCTACTTGGTCAGATGTACTTGCAATTGCGCCTGAATTAGGTTCGACTATTCCGTATGTTGCAAAACCCAACAACGTTAAAGACTTATTTAAAACAGGAGTCGTTTATGATAACTCAATAGGATTTAATTACTCTGGTAAAGATGGAAACTTCAATACCACTATTTCCAATTTAAATCAAAACAGCTATATACCATTTAACGTATACGACAGAACATCCATCGCCATGGGAGGGAATTTCAAAATAGGAAACAAGCTTACCATGGGAGCTAACATGAGCTATTCAAAGACTACTCAAAATAGTCCGTTTTTTGGAAATCCTTATTCAGCTGACGAATCAGCTTCTTCATCTTTTGCTAGAACACTGTTCATGGCTAGAAACTGGGATTTGAATTTACCTTATGAAAACCCAACAACAGGAGGATCTGTTACACCAATTGGAAGACAATTTGACCACCCTTTATGGTCTTGGGAACATGACAAAATCACATCTAAGACAAATAGAACCGTTGCAGGGATTAATTTAGATTACACATTTAGCAATCATTTTTCTAGTTCCTATCGATTTGGCTTCAACAGGTATACTTTAGAACGAAATGAAATAAGAGACAAAAACTCAATTGCCTATAGCGGTGTTGGATTTTTAGTAAACGATCAATTTACTAATGAAGATATTGAATCCACCTTATTATTTAACATCAACTATAAACTTACTGACAACCTTGGACTAACTACCATATTAGGAAATAATATTTTGCAAACAAATACTTCTAGAATTGCATTTTCAGGTAGAGATATTATTATACCTGAATTATTTACATTAAGAAACTTTAAAAATATCTCTAATTTAGTAGACAAAGGAGACCGTTATCGCAACGTAGGTCTATTTGCTGATATCACAATATCGTACAAAGACTACTTATTTCTTAATGCAGCTGGAAGAAACGATTATTCCTCTTCACTACCTATAGATAACAATTCCTATTTCTATTCATCAATTAATTCGTCATTAATTATTACCGAAGCATTCCATATTGAAAGTGATATTTTGACATTTGCTAAATTGAGAGCTAGTTATGCAAAAGTAGGAAATGATGCCTCAGCAGAATTTTTAAATAATACTTATAAATTAAACAATTCCTACAACAACAATCCTTCAGTAGGAAATCGCACTACTCTATCTAATCCAAATATCAAACCAGAGTTTACACACGAATATGAAATTGGAACAGAAATAGAACTATTCAATAGGCGCATTGCATTAGACCTAAGTTTATACAGTAAAAAGACCACCAATCTTATTACATCCATTAGCACACCTACTTCAACAGGATACGCCGTTTATAATACTAACATTGGCGAAATGAAAAACAAAGGAATAGAAATAGGATTAACTCTTGTGCCAATTAAAACTTCAAATTTCAGCTGGTCTTTATTTACCACTTTTACTAAAAACAAAAACGAAGTAGTTGAAATTGCTGAAGGTTTCGAAAGAACTGAAATCACAACTTACAATCAAAATGCTAAAGACGAAACGTATATTCCTCAAGTAGGATATATCATAAAAGGACAACCTTACGGCGTTTTTTATGGAACTAAATTTGCAAGAGACAATGAAGGTAATTATTTAATTGACCCTTCATCAGGAGGAATTTTAGCTGATACACAAGCTGGAATTATTGGAAACCCAAATGCAGATTTTAAAATGAGTTTCATCAATACTTTTACATATAAAGGTTTTTCCCTAAGAACTCAATTTGACTGGAAAAAAGGAGGTGATTTCAAATCTGGAACTATCGAAAGTTTATTAGGCAGAGGAGTTACCAAAGACACTGAAGATAGAGAACACACTTATATTATTCCAGGCTATTATGGAAACAGTGATGGCACAGTGATGACAGATGGTAACGGACAAAAAATTTCTAATACCACACAAATAACAACAAATGATTTGTATTTTTCACCTTCAACAAACGGAAATACCTTTGGACTTAATAGTGTTGATGAAGCAAGCATATATGACGGAACCGTATATCGTTTAAGAGAAGCTAGCCTTACTTATGATCTACCTTCAAAATTATTAAAACAATCAGCATTTGGAAAAATAAGCTTCAGTATTATCGGGAGTAACTTATGGTATTTTGCTCCAAATGTTCCGAAATACACCAATTTTGACCCTGAAATTGCAAGTTTCGGATCAGCAAAACTGCAAGGAATTGAAATCACATCAGCACCAACTTCTCGAAGATTTGGATTCAAGATTAATGTAACTTTCTAAACAAAACAGCATGAAACTCATAAACACCATAATAAATAACAAATCTATATTGATTTTATTATTATCATCAATAGTACTTATCAGCTGCAACGACTACCTCGATGTTGATACTGACAAAGACAATCCCACGATAGCACCGTTAAACTACCTACTAACAAATACTCAAACAAACTTAAATGAAGTAACGAACTTTCAAAAAAACTCAGGAGATATTTTAGCTGTTTACACACATCAAATGACTTCCAGAAACGAAGAAGATCAATATGGCACAAAACAAAACAATCCTGTAGTAGCAAATGACTGGAATAATATATACCTAACTTTTACCGACTTAGAAACACTCATCAAACAAGGGAAAGAATCTAATGACTTTATATATGTAGGGATTGCTCAACTTGAAAAAGCCTATTTAATGTCAATAGCGGTTGATTTATGGGGAGATATTCCTTATAGTGAAGCTATACAATTGAAAGACGGTATCATCACTCCAAAATTTGATGACCAAAAAGAAATATACGCTACAATTCTTCAATTAATCGAACTAGGTAAAACAAATATCAAAACAAATAAAGGACTAAAACCAAAATTAGACGATTTGATTTATGGTGGTAAGACTGAAAAATGGATTCGATTTGCAAATACATTTAAACTAAAATTATACAATCAAATCCGTTTAACTCCTTTATTCAATCAAACCGATTTTGATGCTTTGTTATCTGAAAATAATTTTTTCAATTCGATGGAGGATGATTTTCAGTTTACACAAACAGCAAATACAACCCCTACCGACGAAAGAAATAGATTGTTTCTAGAGTCTTATAACGCAACCCAGTTCTCAACATACATCAGCCCTTGGTTCTATGAAATTATGATGGGCATGAATCCTACTATCCATAAAAATAATAAAGATCCCCGATTAAGTTATTATTTCTTCAACCAATTAAAACCGGGAGTTTTGCCAACAGAATTAGGAGACCCTATTACTGGAAATCCAAAAGCAGATTATTGGGATAGTGATACTGGTTTCTTTAGTATTCGTTTTGGCAGTCAAGGTCCTTGGAAAGATTTTAGCACAGAAAAATCGTATACCTATCCTGGGGTTTTTCCTTGCGGAGGAAGATATGATGATGGACAAGGTGGTGTTGTAAAAATTACTTCGGCAACAGGTATTGCTCCCCACCGAATACTAACTTATGATGAGTTTTTATACATTCAAGCCGAGTTGATACTAGAAGAAAAAATATCAGGAAATACTTCCGATGCACTCAGCAAAGCTGTAAAAGCTAGTTTTGCAAAAGTCGATCAGGTGGTTTCTTTAAATAAATCCACTCAAACCATCCCTAAGTTAATTGGTTCTCCTGAAGTTGACACTTTCTTAATTAATATTACAAATGAATTCAACAATGCTGCAGATAAGAATAAGAAACTTGAAATTATAATGACTCAAAAATGGGTAGCCACTTTTGGTGATCCTACTGATCAATATAGTGATTATAGAAGAACCGGTTTTCCAGTTTTGGCAAATCCAAATAGCACTAGTAAAGAGTACCAACTGGACAATGGGAATGGTTTTCCAATTAATGATTTTGAGACTACCTTACAAAACCCTTACCAATTGTCTTTATACTGGCCTTTAAGTGAATTAAACTCGAATAAAAAAGCACCCACTCAAAAAACACCTGGTAGCTATAAAATATTTTGGGACAACTAATAAATTGAAATAAAGACTATGAAAAACATATATAAAACATTCGCTTTATTAGCATTTATCCTGCTAACTCTATCTTGTGAGAATGATGGAGGTGATTCTAAAATAGCAACACAATATGGTGCTGTTATCAATATTCAAAAGTTGCCTTCAACTGATGCTTTCATCAACTTAGTATCAATTGAAAACAATGAAAATATTAACCTAGGCGTTTCAATAGACCTTGCCCTAGGAGATATTGCTTCAATTGATGTCATAGGGATCTACATAAAAAAAGATGGAACTACACTAAAAGGAAAATTCATAACAGAAATTAAAAACCTTCCGTATTCAATAAATATTACTCAAAAAGAGATTATTGATGCTTTTAAAGATATAAATAATTCTAGCGATTTACAAATTGGTGATAAACTTGCCATTAGTGCAGAAATAACACTTAAAGATGGAAGAAAACTAAATTTATTAAATGATGATGGAAGTAGTAATTTTTCTCCTAAAATTGAAAACAGCAATACTTACAAAAATTATCAAATATACAATGTATCCTGTCCATCATCTTTAGGGGGCACTTACGAATACAGTACCACTAACGCTGGTGAGCAGGGTGGGTATTTTACTGATGAAATACGTACTGGAAATGTAACTTTTGAAGACCAAGGGGGTGGAATTTACACTATCTCAGACATTACTTTTGGCGGATGGGCATTACTTTATGGCCCTAGTGAAGGAGAAGCAAAAGGAGTAAAACTTGTAGACATTTGTAATACTCTATCATTAACAGGAACGGACAAATGGGGTGATATTTTTCTTCTTACTAATTTGACTATTAATGGTAACAAGATGTCTTTTCATTGGGAAAATGATTATGGAGAATATGGGGACACTACCTTAAAAAGAACTGACGGAACTAGTTGGCCGAGTTTAAAATTATAAATAAATTATCATAACCAAAAAACCATCCTAAAACGGATGGTTTTTTTATATATTTGCACCATGGAAAAAGAACATCAAATTTTTGGGATTAGAGCGATAATCGAAGCGATTCAAGCTGGTGCAACAGTTGATAAAGTATATATTCAGAAAGAAGCCAGTGGCGAATTGATGAAAGACTTAATGAAAGTGATGAAACGTGGCAACATTAATTTTTCCTATGTTCCCGTTGAAAAATTAAATCGATTAACGCCTAACAATCATCAAGGTGCAGTAGCTAGCATCTCTCCTATTTCGTTTTTTGATTTAGAAACATTGATTGAAACGGTTGTTGAAAACGGAAAAGCACCTTTGTTTTTAATCTTGGATCAAATATCAGATGCCCGTAACTTTGGTGCCATTATCCGTACTGCAGAATGTACTGGTGTCAATGGAATCATTGTTCAAAAGTCAGGTTCAGCTCCTGTAAATGGAGACACCGTTAAAACATCAGCTGGTGCTGTATTTAATATTCCTATTTGTAAAGTAGAGCATATAAAAGACGCTATTTTCTTGTTGCAAGCCAGTGGCATCAAAACCGTAGCCGCTACTGAAAAAACAGACCAAAATATTTATGATGTTTCGCTAAAAGAAGGTGTAGCGATCATCATGGGATCAGAAGATCGTGGAGTAAATCCGTCAGTTCTTAAAATAGTTGATGAAAAAGCTAAATTACCTATGTTCGGAACTATCGGTTCTTTGAATGTATCAGTTGCTTGTGGTGCTTTTTTATATGAGGCCGTAAGACAACGAAATTAAAATTTAGGAATTGGGATTTTTTGGAATTAGGATTTTAATAAATAGCCGTTTAGATTGAAATAACAATAGAGAAAACGAATTAGGACTCCGGTTCTGATTCGTTTTTTTCGGTTACGATGATTTCGTAGCTCACATTCCAATCAGAATAAAAATAATTTTCTTCGGGTTCTGGAATAGGAAGATTAACAAAATTGCCATTGGCATCAAAACGTTGCATAAACTTATCTTTTGAGACATCATAATCTGGCTGTTCCCAGTCGTATTTTATCACTTTTTGATATTCATACTCGGGTGTTTTATTGACAATTGCTAAAATTAAACCTGAAATAAAACCAGCCAAATGTCCTTCCCACGAAATCACTTCATCTACTTTTGGAAAAACATACCAAACCATTCCGCCGTAAACGACAATCACAGTCAGTGACAAGGCAACAAGTCGGTAGTATTTTGTAAAAACACCTTTAAAAAAAATAAAGCTAAACAAAACATAAATCAATCCACTAGCCCCTACATGATAGCTTGGTCTCCCGATCAACCATGTTCCGATTCCTGATAGCAAAACACCATAAATTAAAACCGAGGGAGAAAGTTTTGCATAAAAAAACTGAAGTGCCGCCAGCAACACCAATAAAGGCAATGAATTATTATACAAATGACTCAAATCAGCATGAATGAACGGACTAAAAATTACCCCTTGCAGTCCTGAAAAAGTTCTTGGATAGATTCCGTTTTCGATAAAATCAAAATCATAGCGAATTTCCAACCAATATATAATCCACAAAAGAAGCACGAAAAAAAGTGGCAACGCAAGTACAGCTGTGGAGTATTTGAAATTTTTATCCATGTTTTTTTTTAAATAAGTAGGAAAGCAAATAGGATTCCAAAACCAATATAATGCTATTTTGTCAGGATTAAAAGAAATACCAATATGAAAAATGATTTTATTGTAACGCATCTGTTTTTAGCCCATATCGAAACGGCATCCTTTTGTGTTTGTCTTAGCAAACACAAAAGATATAGTGGAGAGCTGGAATAGCTCCTAAAATATAAAATGCTTAATTTTACAAAATATTTTGATTTTGAATAAACGATTTTTGATTTAAAAATAAATGGAAGCACCATTAGCAGAACGTATTCGTCCACAAACTTTAGAAGATTATATAAGCCAGGCACACTTAGTGGGATCTAACGGTTCGTTAACACAACAAATTGCCAAAGGAATTATCCCGTCCTTATTATTATGGGGGCCTCCTGGAACTGGAAAAACAACTTTGGCACAAATTATTGCTCAGGAATCGAAACGTCCTTTTTATGTACTGAGTGCGATTAATTCTGGCGTGAAGGATATCCGGGAAGTAATTGATAAAGCAAAACAAAGTGGCGGTCTTTTTACCACTAAAAATCCCATTTTGTTTATCGATGAGATTCATCGTTTTAGTAAATCGCAACAAGATTCATTATTGGCAGCGGTTGAAAAAGGGTGGATTACTTTAATTGGTGCTACAACCGAGAATCCGAGTTTTGAGGTTATTCCCGCTTTATTATCTCGTTGTCAGGTGTATATTTTAAATCCGTTTACCAAAGAAGATTTGAATGCTCTATTGTTACGCGCTCTTAAAACGGATACGTATTTACAGACTAAAAATATCCAATTAGCAGAAACAGAGGCTTTGATGCGACTTTCGGGCGGTGATGGACGCAAACTATTAAATATTTTTGAATTAGTCATAAATGCCTCAGCAGGAGACGAAATTGTAATTACCAATAACAGAGTTTTAGAATTAGTACAGCAAAATACCGTTTTGTATGACAAAAGTGGCGAACAACATTACGATATTGTATCTGCATTTATCAAATCCATACGAGGAAGCGACCCAAATGGCGCTGTCTATTGGTTGGCTCGTATGATTGAAGGTGGCGAAGATGTGAAATTTATTGCCCGACGCATGCTTATCTTATCAAGTGAAGATATTGGGAATGCCAATCCTACGGCTCTAATCATGGCCAACAACACCTTTCAAGCAGTAACTACAATAGGCTATCCTGAAAGCCGAATTTTATTAAGTCAATGTGCTATTTACTTAGCTACTTCGCCTAAGAGTAATGCGAGTTATATGGCAATCAACCATGCGCAACAATTAGTAAAACAAACAGGAGACTTATCCGTTCCAATTCATTTGCGCAACGCACCAACCAAATTGATGAAGGAATTGGGTTATGGTGACGATTATAAATATTCACATGATTATGCTAATAATTTTGAGACGCAAGAATATTTACCAACGGAATTATCAGAAACAGTTTTATACAATCCAGGTCAAAATTCCCGAGAAAATACAACTCGAGAATTTTTAAAAAACCGTTGGAAAGATAAATATGGGTATTAGAATTTAACTGCAATTACTTCAGAAACTAAAACTCCATTTTGATAGGAATCAAAAACCCATTGATTATTTTTTAAATTCAAAACCCCTTGAATATCCCCTTTAAATGCAATAAATGAATTAGGGGTTCCTGTTTTCATTAATTTCATTACTACTTTTGGTGTTTTATCAATCAATTGAAAACCAGTTTCTGTAACCTGAGCATATAATATGTCCTGATTAGGATTATTAACAACAGAAGATACTGGCTCACTTGGTTGCGAAACAGCAATGGCTTCTACTTTATTTGTTTCTGCCGTAGAATTTGCAGCAATTTTACCATTGTATTTGTATTCTAATTTAAAAACCGATTGAAATGCATCTTCTAGTGCTTCTTTATAGGCTGTTCCAAAGTCTTTTTCTTTACTTTTTCCTACTTCAGATTTGTACACTACTTTACCATAGCAATCTTTGAATTCAAGATATAATTTGGTTATCAAAAAACCTGAGTCTTTAACTAAATCGACATTCAACAAGCTACAACGATTAGGGAAATCTGCCGAGAAATCTTTATTGGAATACATCGCTTTAAAACCAGCTTTTTCAAGATTGAATTTGGTAATAGTGGCCATTCTGTATTCATTTTCAGAATGCATAAAATCAAATTTTGTAGGAACGATAACTGCTACATAATCATTTACGGATTGAGCAAAAATAGCATTTGATAGTATAAAGAAAAGTAAAATTAATTTTGTTTTCATGACATTACAAGTATTTCTTAAGTTCTAATAAATGGTTAATTTGTTTAATATTCGTAAAGGTATCACTTTTATTTTCATTGAAGAGAATTGCATCTAAACCTACATCTAATGCCCCTTGAACATCAGCATCTAGTGAATCTCCAATCATTATACTCGATTCTTTATTGGCTTTCGCCAAATCCAAAGCGTATTCAAAAATCATGGGATTTGGTTTTTTTACCCCTGCCATTTCCGAATTGGTTATGGTTGTAAAATAAGGAGTTAACTTAGCATTATTCATTTTCTTATATTGTACTTCAGCAAAACCATTGGTAATAATATGAAGTTTATATTTAGATTTTAAATAATCCAAAATTTCAAAAGCACCATCAAAAAGATGATTATTCTCAGGTAATATATCAATGTACTGATCTGAAATTCGGTTGATTTCCACATCCGAAATAGAATAACCCAAAGCATCAAACGAATGCTTCAAACGGTTATAACGCAATTCCTCATGGGTTATTTTATTGTATTGAAACAATTTCCAACAAGATTGATTAATTGGGATATAAGCCTCAATAAAATTACCAATAGCAATGGAAGGATGACTTTCGTCAAAAATACATCCAAATGCCAATGCTGAATTTTTATCAAAATCCCAAAGCGTATGATCTAAATCAAAAAAAACATCTTTTATTATATTCCCTTTCATCTTTCCTTTTAAAATATTCCTTCATCAGCAAAACTAAAATAACTATTCTCAGTGACTATCAAATGATCTAAGACTTTTATTTCTAAACTTTCGCCAGCTGATTTTAATTTTCTCGTAATCTGTAAATCGGCATCACTGGGTTTTAAGGTTCCCGATGGATGATTGTGACATAAAATTAGAGCTACTGCTCCCAACTCCAGTGCATTTTTAAAAACCAACCGCACATCTACTAAAGTTCCTGTTATTCCTCCAATACTCAACTGCCGTTTAGCTATAATTTTATTCGAATTATTGAGATACAAAATCCAAAATTCCTCATGAGGCAATTCCCCAATAATGGGTTGCATGACTTCAAAAACTAATTTACTCGAAGTAACTTTGATTAATTCAATAGCATCCTCAGCTCTGCGTCTTCGTCCTAGTTCTAAGGCAGCAATAATACTGATTGCTTTGGCTTCGCCAATGCCTTTAAACTCCATTAATTGTTTCAATGAAAGTTTCCCTAGCGCATTCAAGTTCCCATTAACCGATTTTAAAATCCGTTTACTCAACTCCACCGCCGACTCATTACGACTTCCTGAACCTATTAAAATGGCAATCAATTCCGCATCACTCAAAACACTTTTACCTTTGTGCATTAACTTTTCACGAGGTTTATCGTCCTCAGACCAGTGCGTAATTGGGAAATGATGGTTTTCCATATATAAAAATTGCGGTTCGTTATTGCATCAAGCCTTTTACTTCATCAAAATTCAATCCACCGTAATTTCCTGAGCTCATTAACAATAAAGCCGAATTATCAAAATTCAATCCAAACAAATACTCTTTGAATTCCGCTGGGTTGGTGTAAATAATTAAATCTTTACGATTGAAAGCTGCAGCAATTTGCTCGTAACTTACTTCTTCCAATTGCTTTATTTTCACTGCATCAGGTGAGTAGAATACAACAGCAACATCCGCATGTTCTAGCGCCCCTTCGTATTCTTTCAAGAATTCAGCGTTCAAACTGCTATAAGTATGTAATTCCAAACAAGCTACTAAAGTTCTATCAGGATATTGTTCTTTGACAGCTTTGGTTGTTGCTGCCACTTTACTTGGTGAGTGTGCAAAATCTTTGTAGGCTACCTTCCCTTTTCCTTCGGCAATTTTCTCTAAACGTTTTGATGCCCCTTTGAAACTTGCAATAGCTTCGTAAAATTCGGCTTCATCAACGCCCATATTTTGACAAATCCATTTGGCTCCAGCCAAATTATTCAAATTATGTGCACCAAAAACTTCGATAGGCATATCTCCTTCGGGAGTTTCCAGTAAAGTTGTTCCATTTTCCACTTTATAATTAGGAGTTGAATATCCTAATTTGCGAATCGGATTGATGGCTGCTTCGGCTACGCGTTTAACTTCAGAATCATTTTCGTTGTACACTAAAATTCCGCCATTTGTAATTTTATTGATAAAAATTTCAAACTGTTCTACATAATTATCATAGGTAGGAAACACATTAATATGATCCCAAGCAATTCCTGAAATTAATGCTATATTAGGTTGATAAAGATGGAATTTGGGTCTTCTATCAATAGGAGAAGATAAATATTCATCACCTTCTAAAACTATAAAATCATTTTCTTCTGTAAGATGCACCATGGTATCAAAACCTTCTAACTGTGCTCCTACCATATAATCCACGGCAATATTATGATAATGCATTACATGTAAAATCATCGAAGTGATAGTTGTTTTACCATGTGAACCACCAATAACAACACGGGTTTTATTTTTAGATTGTTCGTATAAAAATTCAGGATATGAATAAATTTTAAGCCCTAATTCTTGTGCTTTTAACAATTCAGGATTATCCGCTTTAGCATGCATTCCTAGAATTACAGCTTCAATATCCGCTGTTATTTTCTCAGGAAACCAACCTAGTTCGGCAGGTAAGATTCCTTTTTTATCTAACCGAGACTTAGAGGGTTCAAAAATAGCATCATCACTTCCTGTAACTTGAGACCCTTTGTTATGTAATGCTAAAGCCAGGTTGTGCATAGCACTTCCACCTATGGCAATAAAATGTGTTTTCATTTATGATTATTCATTTATTTTAAGATCATTGATTCTTTAAAATCAATTAACTGATTTTTTATTTTCATATTCTTCCAAAATCAACTTGGCTTTTTCTGGATTTTCCATTTTGTTTTTGTACAAATTGGCTAGTTTTTGATAGGCTATTTTTGATCCACCTTCAGAAATTGCTTTTTTATAATAAACCTCCGCCGTTTTATATCGTTCGAAATACTCTTCAACACGTCCTCTTGATAAATAGCCATCTACAGGTGATATCATTAACAATTCATTAGAATATTTTAATGCTTTAGCCTCACTTCCTCCAACAAAACTTGGCAATCTTAAATAAAGCTCTACTAGAGCCCAACGTGCTTCAATATGTTTTTCATCTAATTCAATTGCCTTTTCAAAAGATTTTTTGATATCCGAAATCATCCCTAAAGCCTTAAACTTATTTACTCCAAGTGCTTTCATTCCTAAAGCACCACCATATTTATAGTGATAATTAGCTACAGACGCCTTTAAATCTCTTAATTTACTATAGTACATCAATGCTTTGTCCCAGTCCTTTTGACCTCCAGCAATATCACCTAATCTTTCAATAATTTTTAAATTATTCGGATTTGTTTTTAATAAAGCTTCGTATACTGACTGTGCTTGCTCGTATTTTTGATTATCAAAAAGCATTTGTGCTTTCTCAAAACTAGATTGAGCAAGCAACAAATAGGGAAATAAAAAGATCACTATATATTTCATTCTTCAAAAATAAGGAAAAAACTAAGCAATTACCATATTTTTTAAATAACCTCAACCATAAAATCAGCACCAAATCATAACATTTAAAAAAACTTAAAAAAACATTGCACTAACAAATAGCCACTACTTTAGTCGGATGAAATTAGATAGCTAAACAGTATCATAATAACTTGTTTACATTCTATTATAAAAAAACAAATGAAAATATTTTATGCGATCCAAGCCACTGGCAACGGACACATCAGTAGAGCTACGCAATTATATCCTTACTTAAAAAAATATGGTGAAGTAGATTTTTTTTTAAGTGGAAACAATGCTAGTCTAGACTTTAATTTACCTGTAAAATTCAAAAGCAAAGGATGTAGTTTATATTACAGTAAATGTGGAGGTCTCGATTACACAAACATCATTAAAAACATCAAACCACGTCAAATTTACAAAGATGCTGATATCTTACCTCTAAAAAATTACGATGTTGTTATCAACGATTTTGACTCGGTAACAGCTTTAGCATGCAGAATGCAAAAAGTACATTCGGTACAATTTGGACATCAAGCAAGTTTCATTTCGGGAAATACTCCAAGACCTGAAAAAAGGAGTTTAATGGGCGAATTTATTTTTAAAAATTATGCTCCCGCTCCTCAAAATATAGGATTGCATTTTGAGGCCTACGACTCCTTCATTCATCCGCCCATTATCAAGGACGAAATTGTAAATGCTACCCCAACAAATCTAAAACACATTACGGTTTACTTACCATCCTTTGATAAAGATTGTCTAGAAAAAGCGTTCAAATCAATAGCTGACGTGCAATTTCACTGGTTTTTGGACACGGTACAACAAGAACACACAATAGAAAACATCACTTATTTTCCTGTCAATCAAAAAAAGTTCAACAATAGCCTAATTACGTGTGAAGGAATCATTACAGGTGGTGGATTTGAAACCCCAGCTGAAGCTTTGTATCTAGGCAAAAAAATCTTATCTATTCCTATCAAAAAGCATTACGAACAAGAATGCAATGCTGCAGCACTTAAAAAACTAGGTGTCCCTGTGATTTATGATGTGGCTGATGATTTCAATACTATTATTGAAAACTGGTTGAATACAGATATTATCTATCCGAGAATGCGTGCAAATAATATTACTGAAACATTAGAATACTTATTTGATACTTATAAAAGATAATTTTTATTCAGACATAGCTATAAAAAGGAACACTGATTTCAGAAATATAAAAATTCATAAAATCTTAGTCAGCTTTGCGCATCCCTTGTGCTCTTTGTGTTTAAAATTTATACCTTTGAAACCGTAATAAAAAACGACAAAATGCATTTCATTTCACAAGATTTAGAAGATTATATTGAGCAACATTCAGAGAGAGAACCTGCTTTATTAGCAGCTTTAAACAAAGAAACCTATCAAAAAATATTATTACCAAGGATGTTGAGCGGCCATTTTCAAGGACGTGTTTTGAGTATGCTGGCTAAACTGATTCGTCCAGTTAATATTCTTGAAATTGGAACGTATACGGGCTATTCTGCTTTATGTTTGTGTGAAGGGATGCAGGAAAATGGTATTTTGCACACGATTGACATCAAAGAGGAATTGGTTGATTTTCAGCGTAAACATTTTGACAAATCTCCATGGAGTACGCAAATCGTGCAGCATTTGGGGGAAGCTACGGATGTCATTCCTACTTTAGCTATAAAATTTGATTTGGTTTTTATTGATGCTGATAAAGAAAATTATATCAACTATTTTGAGATGATTGTTCCTAAAATGAACAAAGGAGGTATCATACTATCTGACAATGTATTGTGGAGCGGAAAGGTTCTTGATGAAATTCACCCGAACGATCTCAGTACTAAAACCCTTGTTGAATACAATAATTTATTAAGAGATGACCCTAGAGTTGAAACGGTCTTACTACCGATACGTGATGGTCTAACGGTAAGTCGCATTTTATAATCTCACGACTTAGCCCAGATCGAAATGAAAATCCTTACTGCTGAAAATGGATTTTTTTCTTGGCTCAAAAGAGCGACCAGAGGAAGCTCCTTTTGAGGTATAGAAAAAACCATTTTTGGCAGTAAGATTGTAATGAAGCGCTGGAAACAGCTCCAAAATCTACAAAATAGGAAAATATTTAGCTTGTGCTAATTTATAGAATCTGTATACGATATACCCTGACAAAAGTCCGAATAAATAGCCACATAAAATATCTAACGGATAATGCAAGCCTAGATAAATACGACTATAAGCAAATACTAACGGCCATAGAAAAAGCAAATAAGTATGTTTGTAATATGGCTTTAAAATTTTATACAAAAACATGCAAACTGCCATACTATTTGCAGCATGACCAGAGAAAAAACTAAAAGTATCACTTGATTTCACCACTCGCATGATGGTATTGATATTTGGATTACTACAAGGTCGTAATCTTTCGACAGCATATTTAACCACATTTGTAAATTGGTCAGTCAATGTGACTATTAAAGCTACAAAAACCAACACAAAAAGCGTTTGTCTCATTCCAATTTTTTTATATATCAGATATAAAAAAATCAAAAATACAGGTGTCCAATTGGTTTGTTTTGTGATAAATAACCACAATCCGTCATATTTATCAGACCCTAATCCATTAAGAAAAAGAAACAGTTTTGTATCTAGTAAGAGTAATTTTTCGAGCATTACATTTGGCGTTTTACAGGACCTGTAACATCTTCAATATCCTCTTTTAATTTATTGGCATGGGTAACAGTATCACCTAAAATATCTTCGGTCGCTTTGTTTATTTGAGCATTAATACTTCCTGTCATATCCGTAAGAGACTTCGTATCCAAGCCATTTGAATCTACCCCTTTTTGGATTTCACTTTTGATATCATTAGTTGCATTCTTAACTTGCGCTATTGCTTTTCCCATTGTACGAGCTATCTCAGGCACTTTGTCAGCACCAAAAAGCATAAGCACGATAAACATGATAAACATTAACTCTCCTCCTCCTATACCAAACATAATTATTATATTTTATTCTGCAAAGATATTATATTTTGATTCCTTGTCTTTTAATTTTTTCATAAAATATCTTTCAAAGAATTACACCTGCACTATTTAATTTGTTATTATTTTTTTGAACTCTTTGTTTTTGTTTGTCAAAAAATCTAATAATTGAAATTCAGAATTAGATCCCATCAAAGTTCTTGATTTAGAATCATTCTCGCAGAAAACAAGAAACAATTTAATTTCGTCATCTTTTAACTTTAAGTTATTTGACAAAACCGAGTAATCAACGTGATGAATTACATAATCAGAAAAACTAGTCTCTTTATGGAAGTCCGTTTTTTCAGGATTTCTTTTTCTCAATGTATTTATAATACCTTTATAAATTCTGACAAAATCAGTTCCTTTATCAATGGTACCATCAGGGGTCATTGCTGAATTTTTAAGCGCTGACTTCTCATCTCCAAAGTATTGCAAATCGACATATCTTTGAGTATTTCCATTTATAGGACTCATATCCTTTCGTGCTTTTATGACAATCTCAGCTAATTCATTGGTAAAAACCTCTAGGGGCACAAAGATTTTGGGTTTAATAAAATCTTCCTCTGTAAGAACAATTCTTTTGGACTTAAAAACTAAACTCGAAAACACCAAAGTATCATTGACACTTGCCATCATTTCAAAAGACCCATAAACATTCACATTAGTTGCCGTATGATCTTTAGTATTAAAAACAATCACGTTTTCAACAGGAATTATATCATTTCGAACTTGTCCTTGGATGAGTTTGGCTTTTGCAATTTGAGCATAATTAAATTGACAAAAGAACACCATTAATAAGATACTAATTTTAGTTTTCATTTGAGACTGTATTTTAAGTTTATTTAAAAGTATATTTTTATAATTTCATGTATTCCATAAAGTTACGATTTTTACCGTAAAAAACCCTAGAAGAAACTTCGCTTTTAATCAAGAAATTCACAACTAAACAACAGCCCAAACACTTAGGTTATAAATAACACTACACTTATATATTATTAGTTTTTATAACTAATGAT